>JAYNIS010000056.1:0-6722 GCA_038109325.1 Gammaproteobacteria bacterium
AGAGCTTGCGCCCTCTTGGTCTTACTTACGCTTGTAGGATGCCAGCCGGCAGGCAAGGTCATCACGGAATATCCACCAACCAGATCCGACCAAAAAACTGTCGTACAACCCAATCGCGGTATTCAGTCTCCCTCAGGACTCATCATGCTCGCTGAAGCTGAACTGGCACGTGGCAATGCAGATGCTGCTCTTTCTTTGTATTTGAGGGCATCGCGACAGAGTACAAATATTGAAGTGGCTGAACGCGCTGCATTTTTGGCGCGACAAGTTGGATCGGACCAACAAATTGAGGAAGCTCTCGGGCGTTGGAGCAATGTCGATCCAGAGTCAGGCGGTGCTCTTGAGGCCTCACTCATCTTCGCTGCCGAGAAAAGTCGCCTCGAGACACTCGAGAGCTCACTCACACAGCTTTTGACATTAGAACCTGAATACCGCGCGCATTGGTTTGCAAGTTTCTGGGCGGGCCTGCCATCAGCGCAACAGAACGATTTCCTCAACGTGCTGACCCGAGTCGCGAGTCGCTTCAACAATGGCTCTCTGGCGATGGTAGTGACCGAAGCCAAAAACCGGATGGATGCACCATCCGGAACAGAATGGTTAGATCTCTGGTTGACTACCAAGCAACCCTCAGTCGACATGGTTTTGTTCAGAGCACGGCTCGAATTGCCTGATCGACGTGCAGCGATCCGGTTTGTTGAACAGTTTTCGAACATCTCTAGCGATCTCAATATTCGCGCTCAATTAGCCCGCTGGTACGGGATTGAGGGTGACAGTGCTGAGGCGCTGAAGATCCTTCGCGATGTCATCGACGAGGACCAAAGTCGCTATCAGGATTTACTCACACTCGGTCTTCTTGAAATGCAGGCTGATAACTTTGATGCAGCAGAAGCGCGTTTCAAAGCTCTATTAGCGTCAGAGCAATATCGCTCCAATGCCTATTACCACTTGGGTGAAGTTGCTGTTCAGAGGCAACAAGTCGATCTTGCCATCGATCGCTTTTTGCGCGTCGAAAGGGGCGAGCTTGTGATTGAGGCAAGAAAGCAACTGGCGAATCTTGCGATGAATCAAAATAACCCCGACCAAGCACAGCGCTGGTTTTCAGAAGCGCGTCTGCTATTCCCGGATTTCAGACATCAACTGTATTTAGCGGAAGCGCAATTTCAGACTACAAACAACATGGCAAGTAGCGCTATTCCGGTACTGACAGAAGCCCTGTCGAGAGAACCCGAGAGTGTCGAAATTTTATATACGCGCGCCCTCGCGTTTGAACAGTTGGGTGATATTGACGGCGCTGAAACCGATCTACGGAAGATTCTGGATTTGAAACCCAATGATCCTGATGCGATGAATGCACTTGGATACACACTGGCTGATAGAACTGATCGGCACCAAGAAGCGCTAATATTTATCGAAAAAGCTCTGCAGCAAAAACCAGAGTCTGCGGCCATTTTGGATTCCATGGGCTGGGTACTCTTGAAACTCAGTCGCCTTGTCGAGGCCGAACCATACTTTGTGAAAGCATGGGAGAAAAGTAAAGATCACGAGATTGCAGCGCACTATGGCGAACTACTTTGGCGTCTCGGGCGACAACAAGACGCGCGTGAAATTTGGGAGACGGGCTATGAATCCAACCCAGAAAGTGACAAGATTCGCGCCACAATACAACGGTTAACTGATTCGTGAAGCATTTCATACTGACCTTACTTTTAAGCCTTTCTTTGACCGGCTGCTCATTTATGCCCTGGTCGTCAGATGACGATGCCGAGGTGTTAACGTTTTTACCTGCCGACCAACTGAACCAGTGGGATCTCACCGCCAAGTTTTCTGTATCAACAAAAGACGGCACCGAATCTGGAAGTATCCGCTGGATTTTAAATCCAAATGAAGAACGACTCGATGTTCTGTCCCCAACCGGTTCAGTCGTCGCCCAACTCACCATGACAGAGTCGGAAGCTCGACTGAAGACCGATGATCGTGAAACCGTTGCCAAAGACGCTGACACATTATTCAAAGATGTGATGGATATCTCGCTCCCAGTGAATGCGCTCAGATATTGGGTGCGCGGTCTCGGTACGCCAGATCTGCCGCTTGAATCAGTCGAAAAAGACGGCGAAGGCCGTATTACAGAATTATCGCAAGACGGTTGGCAACTCGCGTATAACGGGAGCATCTCGATCGAGTCGGGCTCGCATCGCTTCGAAGTACCCCGTCGCCTGACAGCGACTCGTGATGATATTGAAATCCGTTGGGCCAGCACAGAATGGCAGGCAATCACGCAATAATTCATCCATCGGATGTACTCATCGGCGGCTATCGAGCTGCCGCGCCTGCAAAGATCAATCGCTTCCTGCACATCGTCGGTCAACGATCAGATGGCTACCATTTACTCGAAACAGGATTTCAATTCGTGGATTGGTGCGACTGGATCCACTTTCGGGCCACAGATACCCCTGGCATTAAAATTCTTGAAGATCCAATGGCGCTAGGGACCGACAACTTAATCTATAAAGCAGCCTATTTATTACTTCGTTCGACCCAGCATGGTGTCGAGATCGCGATCGAAAAGAACCTACCCTCTGGAGGGGGTCTCGGTGGCGGCTCTTCTGATGCAGCAACGACACTTGTGGTCTTGAATCAGCTTTTTGGGCTCGGCCATACGAGCGAGCAGCTCCAAGTCCAAGGATTACGTCTTGGTGCCGATGTCCCAATCTTTATTTACGGTAGGAGTTGTTTCGCATCAGGTGTCGGCGAAGAGTTTGAACAAATCGATTGGCCAGGCACGCACGTTTTAATCGCTAATCCGAATATTCATGTGTCGACCCAAGCTATTTTCCAGCACCCAAAGTTGACAAGAGATACCCCCTCTTGCAGAATCCGCGCCTCGCAGTTGGATACAACGCACAACGATTGCGAAATACTTGTTCGAGAGATACACCCGACTATTGATCGGTTAATCAATCAAATGCAGGTATTTGGAGAGCCGAGACTCACCGGAACAGGCGGATGCGTGTTTGTGGTCGATCCGGTTAACAGCCACTCAGCAGATGAGATCCTCGGAGATCTTGCTGATGTGAAAGTTAGCCTCCTGAGCAATCAATCAATGTTGTATACTTGCGGCGCTAACGCGTAACTGGGGTGTGGCCAAGTGGTTAAGGCAGCGGGTTTTGATCCCGCCATCCGTAGGTTCGAATCCTACCACCCCAGCCATTTTCAAACCGCTCGACGCTCAAGGAGTCACCTGTGGCCCATCTGATGTTGTTCTCCGGTAACGCCACACCAGAGTTATCCAAAAAAGTTTCCGATTACCTGTCTGTTCCGCTCGGCAATGCCAGCGTTGGTCGCTTTTCCGATGGTGAAATCGCCGTTGAAATTGTAGAGAACGTGCGTGGACAAGATGTTTTTGTATTGCAATCGACCTGTGCACCGACCAATGATAACCTGATGGAATTGGTAGTGATGTGTGATGCCCTGCGTCGTGCGTCAGCATCGCGAATTACCGCTGTGGTTCCCTATTTCGGTTATGCACGCCAAGATCGCCGCCCGCGCTCAGCACGCGTACCAATCACTGCAAAAGTGGTTGCAGACATCATGGTTGGTGTGGGCATTGACCGCGTTCTAACCGTCGATCTGCACGCTGACCAAATCCAAGGATTCTTTGATGTTGCCGTCGACAACATCTACGCGACACCCGTGATGCTCAATGACATTCAGCGCAACCAACCGAAAGACACAGTTGTTGTCTCCCCGGATATTGGTGGTGTCATTCGAGCTCGCGCAATGGCAAAACTACTCGATAGCGACCTTGCGATCATCGATAAACGTCGCCCAGCAGCAAACCAAGCTGAAGTGATGAATATCATCGGTGAAGTGAATAGTCGTACTTGCTTGATCGTTGACGATATCGTCGATACCGCAGGTACGCTGTGTAATGCAGCAAAAGCACTCAAAGAACAGGGGGCAAAAGCAGTGGTTGCATACTGTACACACGCCGTACTCTCCGGGCGCGCTCTAGACAATTTGAAGGACAGCGCGCTTGACGAATTGGTTGTTACTGATAGTATCCCCATCCCTTCTGCAATTATGAAAACTGGACGCGTTCGTGTCATCACTATTGCAGGGCTACTTGGCGAGGCTTTACGTCGCGTCAGTAATGAAGAATCCATCAGTGCGAT
This sequence comes from Gammaproteobacteria bacterium, assembly GCA_038109325.1. Taxonomy (GTDB): domain Bacteria; phylum Pseudomonadota; class Gammaproteobacteria; order Pseudomonadales; family Litorivicinaceae; genus HIMB30. The sequence goes on from JAYNIS010000056.1 coordinate 4,173, forward strand.
GTTTCGCTAACTGAAGGTTAAAGAACGTTTTACTGGTCGAAGTAAAACGAAGACATTGAAGGAGAATGAAATGTCTGATTATCGCTTGTCCGCGCAGACGCGCGAAGAGGCAGGGAAAGGTTCGAGCCGCCGCCTGCGTCGACTCGAAGGACTGGTTCCTGCCATCGTTTACGGTGGAAAGAATAAGCCTAAGTCGATTCAATTGGCTCATAAAGATCTTAAGCGTGCGCTGGAAGAGGAGTCTTTCTACTCTTCAATCATTACTCTTGAAATTGACGGTAAAGAAGAGCCGGTAATTTTAAAGGCGCTTCAACGTCACCCAGCGAAATCTGTTGTTTTGCATGCTGATTTCCAGCGTGCTTTGGCAGGCACCGTGCTGAAAGTTAACGTACCTGTCCATTTCTTAAATGAAACAACCTGTAAGGGCGTTAAACTGCAAGGTGGTGTTATCCACCACGATGCCGTTGAAATCGAAGTCTCTTGCTCACCAAAAGATCTTCCTGAGTTCATCGAAGTCGACCTAGCAGACGTCGAGCTTGATCAAGTAATCCACTTGGCAGACATCAAAGCACCGAAGGGTGTCACATTTGTTGCTCTGGCACACGATTCAAACCTTCCTGTTGTGAGTATTCACAAAGCGAAGGGTGCTTCAGCTGATGCTGAACCAGCAGCTGATGACGCAGCAGATGGTGAGTCCGAAGGTGACGAGTGAGTGCCTACAAGCTCATCATAGGCCTCGGGAATCCTGGACCTGAATATGCAGAAACCCGGCACAATGCCGGGTTTTGGCTGTTAGACGCCCTCACAAATCAAATATCTCCGTCACTATTAACAGAATCAAAGTTCTTTGGTGTGGCCGGCAAAGGCTTTATCGGTCCACACGCTGTCCATCTATTAAAGCCGATGACATTCATGAATCGCTCAGGTCAGAGCGCGCTTGCGCTGGCTCAGTTTTATAAAATTGAACCGGAAGAAATTCTCGTTGTGCATGACGAGCTCGACATTGAACCGGGACAAATCCGTCTCAAACAAGGCGGAGGTCATGGGGGCCACAATGGTCTCAGAGATCTACACCGTGTCTTTGGGCCAGAGTATGCGAGAATCCGCGTCGGAATCGGTCACCCTGGATACAAATCAAAGGTTCACGGATACGTGTTAGGCAAGGCATCGGTCGAACAACGCGAGCAAATCGATAACGCGATCGACCATACACTCAAATTCATGACAGATATCGTTCAAGGCAACTGGGATCAAGCCATGAACGCCCTGCATCAGCGCTAAAGGAGATAGCATGGGTTTCAAATGTGGCATTGTTGGCTTACCAAATGTAGGTAAATCAACGCTTTTCAACGCATTAACGAAGGCTGGAATTGAAGCGCAAAACTTCCCTTTCTGTACCATCGAGCCCAATGCCGGCGTTGTCCCAATTCCAGACCCCCGCCAAGATCAATTATCTGAAATCGTGAAACCTGAACGCGTCGTTCCAACGACAATGGAGTTTGTCGATATAGCAGGTCTCGTTGCTGGAGCATCCAAAGGCGAGGGCCTCGGCAATCAGTTCTTGGCTAACATCAGAGAAACCGATGCGATCGCACATGTGGTGCGTTGTTTTGACGACGAAAATATCGTTCATGTTGCCGGAAAAGTCGATCCCGAATCCGATATTGAAGTCGTTAACACCGAGCTCGCACTTGCCGACCTTGAGTCGGTTGAAAAACAGATGCATAAAGCGCAAAAGCAAGCCAAGGGCGGTGACAAAGACGCGAAAGCATTGATAACCGTCTGTGAGAAGATCCTACCCGTTCTGAACGAAGGGAAGCCTGTCCGTTCTGTCGGTTTGTCGGATGATGAACTCGCCGTTATCAAAACGCTGCACCTTCTCACGATCAAGCCAACGCTCTACATCGCAAATGTTGCTGAAGATGGATTTGAGAACAATCCATGGCTCAAGAAAGTGCGTGAAATTGCAGCCAGCGAAAATGCTGAAGTCGTACCGATCTGCAACAAAATCGAATCCGAAATTGCTGAACTTGAAGACGATGAGAAAGCCGAGTTTCTTGAAGAGCTTGGTCTTGCCGAAGCGGGACTCGATCGAGTGATTCGGGCTGGATATGCGCTCCTCGGTCTACAGACGTACTTTACAGCCGGCGTTAAAGAAGTTCGGGCGTGGACAATCCCTATGGGTTCAACCGCACCTAAGGCGGCTGGAAAAATCCACACGGACTTCGAAAAGGGCTTTATCCGTGCCGAAGTCATCGCTTTTGATGATTTTGTCAGGCTTGGTGGCGAGCAAGCTGCAAAAGATGCCGGGAAGTGGCGCCTGGAAGGAAAGGAATACATCGTGAAAGACGGCGATGTAATTCACTTCCGATTCAACATCTAGACTTTGACAGAGGTGCGAAACTTCAGTATCTTTCGCGCCTCTTCTGAATGGCTATGTAGCTCAGCTGGTTAGAGCACAGCACTCATAATGCTGGGGTCGCAGGTTCAAGTCCCGCCATAGCCACCATTTCCATTTAAATAGCTCCTGTCAAAACAATTTATAATGCA
>JAYNIS010000057.1:0-6645 GCA_038109325.1 Gammaproteobacteria bacterium
TGTCGCGCGCGGGACTGAAGCAAGAAGGCAAGCCAGTCGGCTGTTTCTTGTTTGCGGGACCGACGGGAGTTGGTAAAACTGAGGTGAGCCGGCAGCTTTCAAGAACATTGGGTATCGAGCTTGTTCGGTTTGATATGTCGGAATATATGGAACGCCATACCGTCAGTCGGCTGATTGGTGCGCCCCCCGGGTACGTGGGGTTTGATCAAGGGGGGTTGTTAACTGAGGCAATTACTAAAAACCCACACTGCGTATTACTTCTCGATGAGGTTGAAAAAGCACATCCTGATGTCTTTAACCTTTTATTACAGGTGATGGATCACGGTACCTTGACAGACAATAACGGGCGAAAGGCTGACTTCCGCCATGTGGTTTTAATTATGACAACCAATGCTGGTGCTGAGAGTTTGTCGAAGCGATCCATCGGATTTAGTGAGCAGGATCAGACGACTGATGGCATGGAAGCCATTAAGCGCTACTTCACGCCGGAATTCCGTAACCGTCTGGATGCGATTGTCCAGTTTGGTGCGCTCGATGAGGACGTGATCGAGCAGGTCGTTCACAAATTCATTGCAGAACTTCAGGCGCAACTGGATGACCGTAAGGTGTCGATTGAGCTGGATGATTCTGCGATGCGTTGGCTTGCCAAGCGCGGCTATGACAGAGCAATGGGCGCTCGTCCGATGGCTCGATTGATTCAAGATTCAATCAAACGTCCATTGGCGGATGCCATTTTGTTTGGTGATTTAGCCGGTGGCGGCAGTGTGCTTGTGACAGTCGATAACAATGACGAGCTCGCGTTCGAAATGACGCCTCGTGAAGTAAAATCGAAAGAAACAGCGTGAGGTTTGGTCATCCCGGAGATCCGGGATGGCAAAAGATCAGCGTGCCCGGAACGTGATACGGCCCTTGGTGAGATCGTAGGGTGTGAGTTCTACAGTCACACGGTCGCCCGTCAGAATCCGGATATAGTGCTTACGCATTTTCCCTGAAATGTGAGCTGTCACAACGTGACCATTATCGAGTTCGACACGGAACATGGTATTTGGCAACGTATCAACGATCGTGCCTTCCATTTCAATTGAATCTTCTTTTGCCATTTGGCTCCCTTCGAGCGTGATGAAAGGCGCGATTATGCCCGCTTAATCGGCGCGAATCCACTTACTGTTGATTAGCATCTCAATTGGGCGGTATTCGTTCTTATATGCCATTTTTTTGGAATCACGAATCCAGTAACCTAAATAGACATAAGGAAGCTTGAGTCCGCGGGCGACTTCAATGAGTTGCAACACCATCAAACGGCCAAGACTTCGGATGTCGAACTCGGCATCTGGTTCGAAGAATGTATAGATTGCTGACAGCCCATTTCCAGGGACCTCATCAAATAATGTGACTGCGATCAGGCGGTCATTGAGACGCGCCTCTAAAAAAAACGCGTGTTCACTGTTTGATGCAAGAAACGATTCATATTGGGATGGTGATGGTGGATACATGTCACCATCAGCGTGACGGTTCTCGATATAGCGTCGATAGAGTTCATAGCGCTCTTCATCCAAGATGGGTGTTCTCACGGTAAAGCTGACATCCTGGTTTTTTTTCAAAGTACGGATTTGGCGGCGTTTTGGTTGAAACGACTCCACGGGAACGCGCACAGAGATACAGGCTGAGCATTGAGCGCAGTGCGGGCGATAAGTGTAACGGCCTGAGCGTCGAAATCCGGATTCAGCGAGTTTCACCACTTGTTCTGTACTTAATGATGTACTCGGTTCCACGAACAAGGTGGTCGCTTCTTGCGCTTCAAGGTAGCTGCAAGGATGCGGTGCGGTGGAGAAAAATTTCAGTGTTTCAAAACCACTCATGATTTGAGTTCGTTGATCCTTTCAATAAATTCAGCGCGAGTGATCAGGCTAGCACCGAGTGACTCAAGATGCGATGTCGGAACCTGACAATCGATGAGTTGAATCTGATACAGGTCAGATTTTTGGCACAGTGACGCTAATGCAGCTTTCGACGCATCTGGAATGAGAGAGACCATTGATTCCCCAAATAGCACTTGTCCGAGTTTGACGCCGTAGAGTCCGCCGACGAGTTCGTTATCACGGTAAGTCTCAAACGAGATGGCGAACCCTTGTTGGTGGAGCCCAATGTAGGCTTCGATCATCTCTTCTGTGATCCAAGTCCCGTCACGAGTCTCTCTTGTTGATGCACAAAGGCGGATAAGCTTTTCAAACTGGGTGTTGGTTCGAACCTCAAATCCTTGCTTTTTAATTGCTTGTTTGAGGCTCCGTCTGAACTTAAATGCGGAAGGCTCAAGTACAAGACGAGGATCCGGACTCCACCATAGAATGGGCTCACCGTCGGAGAACCAGGGGAAAATCCCTCTGGAGTATGCAAGTCGCAGGCGTTCGGATGACAAATCACCCCCAGCACACAACAACCCATTGGGGTCGTCGAGTGCTCCAGTCACATCTGGAAAATCCAGGATGTGGGGTGGAATCCAGGGGATCAGTGCCCAGACTCGTCGAGGAAACGTTCAGCATCAAGCGCTGCCATACAGCCGAAACCTGCTGATGTAATCGCTTGGCGATAGATATGGTCAGCCACGTCACCAGCTGCAAATACTCCTGGAACCGATGTTTCAGTCGCAAATCCATCAAGGCCTGAACGAACGATCAGGTAGCCACCATTCATATCGAGTTGGCCGGCAAATAGATCTGTATTTGGTTTGTGTCCGATTGCGATAAAGACGCCGTGTACATCGATTTGTTGTGTTAAATCATTTTGTGTCGATTTGAGACGGAGTCCTGTGACACCAGAATCATCACCCAAGACTTCATCGAGTTGGTGATTCCAAATGACTTCGATATTGTCTTTTGCGAATAACCGCTCTTGGAGAATTTTTTCCGAACGAAGTGAGTCGCGACGGTGGATCAGCTTGACTGAGTCGGCGAGATTTGAAAGATACAGCGCTTCTTCAACCGCAGTATTACCGCCGCCAACGACAGCGACCGAGCGTCCACGATAGAAAAATCCATCGCAGGTCGCACATGCAGAAACGCCGCGACCTTTGAATGCTTCTTCAGAATCGAGGCCCAAATATTGCGCACTTGCCCCTGTTGCGATGATCAAAGCATCACATGTGTATGTCCCTTGGTCGCCGATCAGTTCAAACGGTTTTTGTTTAATGTTCGCTGTGTGAATATGGTCGTTGATGACTTCGGTATCAAAACGTTCTGCATGGGCTTGCATATCCATCATCAACTGAGGGCCCTGGAGATCAGCAACACCACCTGGCCAGTTTTCGACTTCTGTGGTTGTTGTGAGCTGACCGCCAACCTGTGTTCCTGTAATGACGACAGGAGAGAGGCCTGCACGAGCGGCATAGACAGCTGCTGTCCATCCGGCTGGACCTGAACCAAGAATGATAAGTTGATGATGCACGATTGATGTGTCCTTCTCTGTTAAACTTCGCGAATACATTTTCAGGCGTATAGATTAAAGGTCATGAGTCCATCCTCCAAGGAGTTCGGTTGAACGAATCGACACCACAGCTCTGGTATAGCCGTTTAATCCGTGAAGTCACGTGGCTTTTCGGCGTTGCCTTATCCATATTTATTTTTTTAGCGTTGCTGTCCTTTGATGTGAAAGATCCAGGTTGGTCGTATCAAGGAGCGATCACCGAAGTGCATAATGCGATCGGTCCGGTCGGAGCATTTGTTTCTGACTGGTTATTGTCGTGGTTTGGTTACACAGCCTTTGCCGTTGCTTGGCTTCCGCTGGTTGTCGTTCGGTGGATTGTCCGTGGTACTCAAGATGGACGTATTTGGATCGCGAGAGCCTTGGGACTCATGCTACTGATACCTGGCTTATGTGTGGTGTTCGGATTACATGTTGGAGCAGGTTCAAACTGGCTACCCATTGGAACAACCGGTGGCGGTATTTTAGGTGGCGTTTTAAACCAGGGTTTGGTCGGAGACTTTGGGGTAATGGGAACGGCTCTGGGTGGCCTTGTATTGAGCCTGGTTGGGCTGACTATTGTTTTCTCTCTGTCGTGGCCTGATGTGCTTGCTGGTCTTGGGTCTGTGGTTCTTGAGAGTGTACGCTCGATGACTGGAATATTGACTGGGAAGAGTCAACCTGCGCAGTTAAGTATTGAGAGTCGGCGAACAATATTGAGCCGCTTATTAGCGCCTATTAACCGAGCCATCCTCCCGAAGATCGTGCGTAATACACTGTCCAAAGTGGCACCCCGTCCTCCTGAAGCTGATGTTGCGCAGATTGAAGCTGAGCTTCTAGGCGTGAAGGCAACACGTGACATTTACCGTCCTGAAGAGTCGATGCCTGAAGTCAATTTAGAGAAACCTGTGTTAAGCGATGGGCCTCGGCTTGACTTATCAGCACTCGATGGTATTGATCATGGTCGTAGTGATCCAGTGATTGGTGCTGACACGGTGCCTGAATTGGTTGAACGCAACATCACCATTGCACCTCTGAACGAAGCTCAGACCCTCCTTGATGATGAGCCTGAGTCGACCCCTGTGAAGCCGAAGACTCGGGTGAGTAAGACAGTTTCCGGGCAAATGGCTTTGCCTGATTTGTCTTTGCTAGATCCGGCTGAGCCACCGTCAGATAAAGGGTTCTCTCAAGACGAACTCACCGAAATGGGTGATTTGCTCGTCAGGCGCCTGAGTGAATTTGGCGTTGAGGCTGAGATCGTTGCGATTAATCCAGGTCCGGTGGTGACTCGCTTTGAGATTGATCCAGCACCTGGCGTCAAAGTCTCTCGGATTACCAATCTGGCTAAAGATCTTGCGCGAAGTCTGGCTGTGATCAGTGTCCGTGTGGTTGAAGTGATTCCAGGAAAAAGCACGGTCGGCATTGAAATTCCCAATCAGTATCGAGAAATGGTTCGTTTGTCGCAGATTCTCGGTAGTAATGCCTATACCAAGGATCCTTCAGTGTTATCGCTCGCGCTCGGTCACGATATTTCTGGGCAATCGGTCTGTGCAAATTTAGCGAAGATGCCGCATTTGCTAGTGGCTGGGACCACAGGCTCTGGTAAGTCTGTGGGTGTGAACGCCATGATTCTCTCGATGCTTTATAAGGCACAGCCCGATGATCTGCGTTTGATTTTGGTTGATCCGAAAATGTTGGAGCTCTCAATCTATGAGGGTATTCCGCATTTGTTGGCACCAGTTGTCACCGATATGAAAGACGCAGCGAATGCGCTTCGCTGGTGTGTCGGCGAGATGGAGCGTCGTTACAAATTGATGGCAGCACTTGGTGTTCGTAATCTTGAGGGGTTCAATCAAAAGATTCGGGAGTATGAAGAGCGCGGAGAGCCGATTGTTGATCCAACCTTTGTCCCATCGGGTTTTGATCCGGACGAAGCTGCCTCCGAATTAAAGGCGATGCCATTTATTGTTGTGGTGATCGATGAGTTCGCCGACATGATGATGATTGTTGGTAAGAAGGTGGATCAGTTGATTGCGCGACTTGCGCAGAAAGCCCGTGCGGCCGGTATTCACCTGATTCTTGCAACCCAGAGACCATCGGTTGATGTGATTACAGGCTTGATTAAGGCCAACGTCCCAAGCCGGATCAGTTTCCAGGTGAGTTCAAAGATCGATTCGCGAACTGTTTTAGATCAGGGTGGGGCAGAACAGTTACTGGGTCATGGTGATATGTTGTATTTACCTGCTGGAAAGCCTGTACCTGTTCGCGTCCATGGTGCTTTTGTGGATGATCACGAAGTCCATAATGTAGTGAATTTCTGGAAGATGCAGGGTGAGCCGGCCTACGAGGAAGCAATTCTCAACGCGCAATCTGCGGGTGATGGTGATGCGCAAGGATCGCTACTTGATGGTGACGACGAGGCCGACCCTTTGTATGACGAAGCGGTCGCTTTTGTGACTGAAACGCGGCGCGCATCGATTTCTGCAGTTCAGCGGAAATTGAAAATCGGATACAACCGGGCAGCTCGGATGATTGAGGCTATGGAGGCAGCCGGTGTGGTTAGTGAAATGGGTTCCAACGGATCTCGTGAAGTTTTAGCGCCAGGACCACGTTGATGCGGTATTTGCTTGGCCTTGGGTGTCTTGTGATGTCGCTTGTTGCGGCCGCCGCACCAGTTGAGAGTTTGGTAAGGCTTCTAGAGCCTTACCGGGCGTTTTCGGCTGACTTCAAACAAAGTACTTTAGATCCCGAGGGCTCACCGATTAGCCAGATGAATGGTGAGCTTGCCATCGCTTCACAAACCACTTTCTACTGGAAGACAAATCCTCCGTTTTCCCAGATCATTGTGGCTGACGGCGAGGTACTCTGGGTATTCGATGAGGATCTCTTTCAGGTTCAAGTCCGTCCACTCGACGATGCATTAGCGGCGTCTCCGGCTTCGATTTTAAGTGGCGATCTCGAGATGCTGGGGTCGCGGTTTCAAGTGACAGAGGATCGCTTTGGAACAATGGCTGTATATCAACTTGAGCCCAGAGCAACTGATGAAGTGACTCGTCAGATCGTGCTGCGATTTGATGGCAGTCGCTTGGTTGACTTATCGATTGAGGATGCGCTGGGTAACCGATCTCTCGTTACTTTGACGGCGGTAATGCAAGGCAAGCCCTCGAGTGCCTTGTTCACATTTACACC
>JAYNIS010000058.1:0-6523 GCA_038109325.1 Gammaproteobacteria bacterium
ATTTGAGACCTGGAAGCTTGTTGGCGGAAAATAGGCGTTTGGTTCGCCATCCCAGTCTGTCGCTACAAGATCTGCGATTAATCGTGATGCACGATGGATTGGGTTATCAACGAGCTCCGGATAGGCCACATGACCTTGTGTTCCATGCACTGTGATCAATGCGTTGAGTGATCCACGTCGTCCGACACGCACCACATCTCCGAGCGCATCTTTCGAGCTTGGCTCACCGACAATGCAGTAATCAATTGTAGGCTCGCCAGTTTGCGCTTGTCGTTTAGCTAATTCTTCAACAACTGCGACAGTTCCGTCGGTGGCCGGTCCTTCTTCATCGCTTGTCAAAAGAAAACCAATTCGTCCGGCAGGTTCTGGTATTTTTTCTAAGAATTCCTCGCAGGCAACAACCATCGCTGCCAGTGATGATTTCATATCAGCCGCGCCACGGCCTCTGAGATATCCATCTTGAGTCACAGTTGGAATGAATGGATCAGAAGACCACTCCTTTAAGTCACCCGTTGGAACCACATCGGTATGTCCGGCAAAACAGACCATTGGGCCTTTCTGTCCAAAGGTCGCCCATAAGTTTGATACGCCCTGTCGATCAATCCGCTCGAGTTCAAAACCCAGGCGTTCGAGTCGTGTGCCGATCACAGTGAGGCATCCGGCATCATCTGGCGTGACTGACTCACGGCGGATCAATTCTTCGGCTAACTCAAGCACAGGGCAGGTCATAGATTTCCTTAGTTGTTTGCATGTAATTCGTCGTTAAGCGCAATGGCTGACTTATTCGCCAAACACTCAATCTCACCGGTCACTGAGTTGCGACGGAAGAGTAGATCGTCTTTACCTGCGAGTTCACGCGCTTTCACGGTACCAACGGCTTGCCCATCTTTATCGAGCAGCTTGACTTTCGAGCCAGCCGTCAGATATAGCCCAGACTCAATGGTGCAGCGGTCACCCAGTGGAATACCGAGACCTGCGTTAGCGCCTAAAAGACATTGCTCTCCGACTGAAATGACGATGTTCCCTCCGCCAGAGAGCGTACCCATTGTTGACGAACCACCGCCAAGATCCGAGCCATCACCGACGACAACTCCAGCTGAAATCCGTCCCTCAACCATTGAGACACCAAGGGTTCCAGCATTGAAGTTGATAAAGCCTTCATGCATGACCGTAGTGCCTTCTCCCAAATGAGCGCCCAAACGGATGCGTGATGCATCACCGATACGAACACCATGTGGAACCACGTAATCGGCCATTCTTGGGAATTTATCCACTGAGTGGACCGTTAATACTTCACCGTATGCGCGCGCGCGGGTCTGTGCATGCGGGAGTTCTTTGACATCGATAGGGCCTTGGCTTGTCCAAGCAACGTTCGGTAACAGTCCAAACATGCCGTCGAGATTGGTCCCATGCGGTTGGATTTTACGCATCGAGATCATGGATAACTTGAGATAGACCTCTGGAACTGTTTGTGGCTTTTCATCAGTTGCGAGTGCACAAATCACGAGAGGCTGTTCTGATCCTGCAAGCGGTGTCAGTGCGTTCAGAAGGCCCTCAGCATCGCCATCATCACTGTCTTCAAGCGCTTCTAAAAAGTCGTCTAGGTCATCGGCAGTAATCTGACGCGTGAGGTTTGAGCCTTCCCACCCAAAGACGTCTGCGATGATGCTGACCACAGCTGGATCAGGCCGGCACAGTGCTTTTGGGTAATAGGTATCAAGCCACTGATCTTCTGAGTTTTGGTGTCCAACACCGAGTCCAAATGCAAAACATTCCATGGGGTATCCTCAAGCTTTTAATAAATTCGGGGTGGTTGCCCACTGATCAGGGTCAAAGCCAACAGTCATAGCATCGCCATTGACCATTAACGGGCGTTTGATCAGCGTGGGCTTGTCGACAATCGCCTGGACGCGAGTCTGACCAGTAAATTGGTTTTTGACCTCATCTGAGAGTTGACGATAGCTTGGGCCACGCGTGTTGACCAATGCATCGCCAAGACCCTTGAGCCATGCCTCAACTGCATCCGCTGATGGTGGATCTTTCTTAAAATCAACAAAGTCGTAGGCCACTCCATTGGCTTCAAGCCACCCAAAAGCCTTTTTCATGGAGTCACAGTTTTTAATGCCGTAAACCGTTAAAGCCATGGATTACCTCGTGATAAATGCATTTATGCGTTCAAGCGCTTCGCGGCACGTATCCGGTTCTGCGACCAATGCCATCCTGACAAAGCCAGCACCAGGGTTCACACCATCAACCTCGCGACCCAGATATTGTCCTGGAAGTACAGTGACGCCGGTTGCCTCGAATAGCTCTCGACTAAAGGTATCACAAGCGACAGGTATCTTCGCCCATAGGTAGAAACCAGCACCTGAATCGTGAGTATCCATTCGATCACCTAAGATCTCTGCGGCTTGCACAAATTTTTGCGCATACAGCGCACGATTTTCAATCACGTGTTTTTCATCTGCCCATGCGAGCTCAGACGCTTTCTGCACGGCCATCGACATGGAGCAACCATGGTATGTCCGGTACTTCAGGAAGGGGGCGATAAAATCAGCATCGCCTGCCACAAAGCCTGAGCGAAGACCCGGCAGATTTGAGCGTTTTGAGAGACTATGGAACACCATGCACTTTTTGAAATCGGTATTTCCAGTTGTTGCGCAGACTTCGAGAAGACCCGGTGGTGGAGTGTCTCGATAAATTTCTGAATAGCATTCATCTGAGGCAAGCCAGAAATCGAATCTGTGTGCCTTTTCGATCAAAAACGCGAGCGTTGCTCCATCGATCACAGTGCCCGTTGGATTGCCGGGCGTACAAATAAAGCAGAATTGGCAGTCTCTCCAGATGGTATCAGGGACTGCGTAATAGTCTGGTTGTCCTGTTTCGGTGATCGGTAAATAGTGAGGAGTCAGTCCGGCCATGAACGCCGCACCCTCATAGATTTGATAAAACGGGTTCGGTACCACCACTAAGCCATCGCTTGTTCGGTCGGCAGCAGCTTGCACAGCGGCAAAGATCGCTTCACGAGTTCCGTTAACCGGAATGATCTGAGTTTCAGGGTCGGCTGGGGTGTTCTGCAGTGAAAACCGTTGGTTCAACCAGCTCGCAATCGTCTGACGTAAGGTATCTGTCCCTTTGGTCGTTGGATACTTCGCGATTAGATTCATATGGTCTGTGAGTGCATCGAGGACAAACTGTGGAGGGGCGTGTTGCGGTTCACCGATTGATAAAGGAATCAGCTTTAGTTCTTCAGGCGCCTCGACACCCGCGAACAGCGAAGCGAGCTGCTCAAACGGGTAGGGCTTGAGACGTTTGAGATCAGGATTCAGCATCTGACAAGGCTCCACTAAGGGCGTTAAGTTCGGATTCCAATCGTTCTTTGAGACGACCAATGAAATCATCATCATACAGATTGTCACCACGACTATCGGTTACATAAAAGACGTCTTCTACACGCTCGCCGAGGGTCGCGATTTTTGCCGTGGCGAGATCGAGCCTAAATTCAGCAAATACACGACCAACGGTCGTCAACAGACCGGCACGGTCTGGTGCAACAAGCTCAATCAACGTGCGTTTGCCTTCAAGGTCTGGTCGAATTGAGACGTTTGCGGGCAAGTTAAAATATTTATGTGCTCGAGGTGTCCGTCGTGTTCCTGCTTTCTCGATGTATTGTCCGAGCGCTGCTTGTTCGAGGCAGCGTAACAATCGCTCTTGATCATCGGATTCGGTCACAGGTTGGCAAGTCGCGTCGTGCTGAACAATGAAAATATCAATCGATCGACCAGCGTCACTGGTGTGGAGTTTTGCATCGAGGACAGAAAGTCCAAGATCAGAAAAACATGCGGCGAGATCGGCGAACAGGTGAACCCGGTTGGGTGTTGAAACCATTACCTGAGTTGATCCGATATCAGTGAGCGCTTGGTTTGCTGCAAGCGCAATCACTGTTTCACCATCGTTGGCATCAATTAAGGTCTCGAGATGCCAAGCCAATTCATCGGATGAGTGACTGACAAAATATTCTTGCGACCATTGATTCCAGAATGCGTTGGCGCGCGACCGAATCGATGGGCGCACGAGAATGAGCGCATCATTTTTGATTTCTTCGATGTAGGTTGCGCGTCCCGGCAAAGAATCAAGGCCGCGTGTCAGAAAATCCGTGGTGCCAAGATACAACTGGCGAAGCAGAGTAGCTCGCCAATTTGTCCAGAGTTCAGGATTTGTTGCCGTGATGTCAGCGACAGTTAAGCACAGCAAGTAATCAAGCCGGCGCTGATCGCCGACAGTTTCAGCAAAGGCTTTCAATTCATCAGGATCTGAGATGTCTTTGCGTTGCGCGGTCATCGACATCAGTAGATGGTTATTGACAAGCCAACTGACGAGTCGAGCGTCGTATTCAGATAGGCGATGGTGCTTACAGAAATTATAAGCATCCACAGCGCCGAGTTCTGAGTGATCTCCACCTCGTCCTTTTGCGATATCGTGGAATATTGCTGCTAAGTAGAGCAGTTCGATCTTCGGCAAGCGCTGTGTGAGGCGCGTGACGATCGGATAATCTTTCTCGACAACACCTGAGTAGAAGCGGGTTATGTTTCGGATGAGCTGTAACGTATGTGCATCGACCGTATAAATGTGGAATAGGTCGTGCTGCATTAGACCCATGATTGGGCCAAATTCAGGAATGTAGCGACTTAAGATCCCGTAGTAGCGCATCCGTCTTAACACCTCTGGCAACTTGTCTGGATAACGCATTAGTTCCATGAAGTAGCTGATATTCACCAAGTCGTTTCGGAACGCATCGTCGATCAAATGACGCGCGGTATACATTTGGCGTGTGGTCGATGCGCGAAGACCTTTGAGTTCTGGATTTTGAGCGAGAAGGACAAACGCCTCGAGTAACGCCGATGGATGGCGTTCAAAGCCATTGGGATGGATAAGCTCGAGATGTTGGTTACGAATCTGCCAACGGCTATTAATCTGGGTGACGACCGCATCAGAAGGGTCTTTGAGCACTGTTTCTTCAAAGTTCTGTAGCAACATGTCGTTGAATTCACCAATACGAAGCGTCATGCGATAGACCTGCTTCATAAATGCTTCGATTCGTTTTTTGGTGTCGCCTGCTTTAAAGCCCATCATTTCAGCAACAGTCGCTTGGAGATCGAATAATAGGCGATTTTGTGATTTGCCAGCTGCCATATGCAGCGCGAACCGAACGCGCTTTAAAAACTGCTCAGCTTCATCGAGCAGGCGAAATTCATTCTGCGTGAGGAGGCCCTCATCTACCAGCGTGATCAGTCGAGTCGTTCGAAAATGCTTTCTGACAACCCAAATAATGGTGTGTAAATCACGAAGTCCACCCGGCGCGTTTTTGATATCGGGCTCGAGTCGGTTATCAGAATCATCATGCTTGGCGTAACGTTCATCTTGCTCAGCTACCTTGGCTTGATGGAATGCTTCTGTACTCCAGCTTGAATCATCGAAAGCAAGCTTTTCAAGGTCTCTAAGCATCTCGACTTTTGCACTAATCGGGCGAGACTCAATCAGACTGGTTGCAATCGTGATGTCTTCTCGAGCAAGGGTTTTGCAGTCTTCAAATGACCGAACCGCTTGACCAATATCCAGATTGAAATCCCACAATCGCGTTGTGAAATTTGTGAGGGCATCTGTCGCCGACTCGACAGCGGACTGTTCGCCTAAGATCAGAATATCGATGTCTGAGAAGGGATGGAGTTCACCGCGGCCATAACCACCCACAGCGAATAAACCCAGTGATTTTTCATTGAGGCTAGCTTCGTTCCACAACGCGCTCAGAACACGATCCATGACCATGGCACGCGCGCCAAGGAGGTAATCGATGAAAATACCTTGTGCGAATGCGTCAGCCAAAAGCTCGTGTTGAGCCTTGAGGTAGGAGCGGATTCCCCGGGGGCTTAGATCAGTGGGTTCTCCGAACTCAGTGGATAGAGGGCCTGTGATCAGCGCCATTAACCAATCCTTGGAAAGGTTTCATCGCCTTCCCTGTAAGTCAGGATCTCATATCCAGTTGGCGTTACAAGCACCGTGTGTTCCCACTGTGCAGACAGTTTTCTGTCCTTCGTGACCGCAGTCCATCCATCAGATAAAACACGGGTGTGGCGTTTACCCTGGTTAATCATTGGCTCGATTGTGAAGGTAATGCCTTCTCTCAGTGTGACACCAGTCCCTGGGCGGCCGTAGTGCAGGACTTGCGGGTCTTCGTGAAACACTTTACCGATGCCGTGACCGCAGAATTCTTCAACCACGGAATAGTAGTTACTTTCGGCATGGGTTTGGATGGCAAAACCGATGTCGCCAAGCCGTGCACCAGGTTTGACGAGTGCGATCCCCTTGTACATGCATTCTTGCGTGATTTGGATTAATCGATCTGCAAAGGGTTTCACATCGCCAACGGTATACATTTTACTGGTGTCACCGTGATAGCCATCTTTGATTACAGTGACATCGATATTGATGATGTCGCCACGCTTTAATTCTTTTCTGTCATCCG
>JAYNIS010000059.1:0-1648 GCA_038109325.1 Gammaproteobacteria bacterium
TCTCCCATATCTCTCCATCATCCTTCAGCATACTAGTGCGATTGAAATTGAATGGAGTCACGCCAGTGGCCTTGCGTATTGAATACATGATCGTGCTGTTATGCCTATTGGCTAGCGGTATCTCTTTTTAGTTTTTTCATTGACGTCCTGACGAGCCTATTCCGGCTCCTTGCCCCTGATTAACGTCAGGGGCTTTTTTGTATGCTTGATTGTTTTGCGCCGTTGGAGGGGGTCTTATTTTTTATCAGCCTCAGGAGGCTTTTCGTTTTTGAACACGCACGCTGATACGTCGCCCGATTCCTCTTGGACGTAAAACATGAGACTCGATCCCTCGCGAAGCTGAGGTTGAGGGCTACATTTGGATCCCCTGTTGATGTCTATGTTTGGGTTGGTAAACCTATACCCCTCGTGGTAACACGAATCAGCACCATCACTGTAGACCTCGCCTGACTCGAATCGTCGATACGTACTCGGTGTCTCGGTCCAGACTTCGAGGCTGACCGGATGGTACCTCGGTTCAGTGACTGAGACTTTGAGTCTGTATCTTGTCTGCCCAACGAAACATGAATCAAATCTCACCCCGAACTCATTGGTACAAACGATAAATCCGGTCGGTGATAAACCACAGGCTTCGCCCCAGTACTTTGAACCAAGAGATTTTGTAGGATCAGCGGAATTGGATTCTAGATAGAAATAAAGACCTCCTGAGCCCCCAGCTAAGACGAGAACAGCGATGACGGCGATAATAATTTTCTTCATGGTGACTTCGACTGAATCTGATTAAACAAGACCGTATTGGGTTGCCTGAAATTCTACAATGCTTGTGGCTAAATAGAGGAATCGGATCCTGTAACGACAGCTTGAATCATCGGGTAGTAATCCATTGTTACCTAAGATCATTAAACACTCGTATAGTGCGATCCTCAGGACCCCACAATTTGGTATTGGAGAACGTGATGCCGACTCAAAACGCGACCGCAGAAAAGATTTCGCTTTATCAGCCCGACCAACAAGGCTTGATCTTTCCGGAGACCCCTGCATTTGAGAATGTCGCAGATGATCGTGAGTACCGTAAAAAGCACCTGGTGGCGGCCTGTCGAGCATTCGACTACCACGGTTTCGATTATGGATTTGCTGGGCACTTAACGATTCGTGACCCTGAATTTCCAGAGCTCTACTGGACAAATCCGATGTGTGTCCATTTCTCACAAGTGCGGATGTCAAATCTCATTCTGGTGGATCATAAAGGTCAGGTTGTTGAAGGTGACTATGCGGTGAATCGTGCTGGATTCGTTCTCCATGCAGCAGTCCACGAGGAATACCCAGAGGTTGTTGCTATGTGTCACGCACACACTGTGTATGGAACAGCTTGGTGCGCAACCGGCCGACCGTTGGACATGATTAGTCAGGATGTAGCTGCGTTCTACAACAGTCACGTCGTTGTTGGTGCTTCCAGTGGCGCCGTTGCTGTGGAAGAAGAGAGTGGTCTCAGTGTCGCTAAAGCCATGGGTGCGCATCGAGGGATTCTTCATCAAAACCACGGTTTGCTGACAACGAGCCAACATAGTATTGATGATGCAGCGTTCTGGTTTATCGCGCTGGAACGTTGTTGCAAACAACAAATATTGGTTGAGTCGACTGGTGTCAA
>JAYNIS010000059.1:1748-6373 GCA_038109325.1 Gammaproteobacteria bacterium
CCTGCATCAGAAATTAAAGAGATGCATACCACCATGCAGGCATTGGGCCGGTTTGCTGTGATTGGCGGTAGTCTGCTGGTCGCTCTTCTGAATGTGGCTCTATTTAGCGATGTTGAAACGTTATCAGATGACGCCAAACGATCGGTGTATGCAAGTATCTACTTATATGCACTTGCTATCCCATGCGTGTCGATTGCAGGGGTGATTTTGGCGAGGTATTTGCGACATACTCGATCGGTTAATGAATTAGCGGGCGCGCGTATCCGCCCAAACTGGGCGGTATTGACCGGTAGTTTGGTTTTTGTTGTTTTTTCAGTCTCGGTTGGTAGCTTCGATATTCCATTTGCACAGGAAATCGTGTTCCTGGGATCCATGGCGATCATCGTGTATTTGATGGGACAGCTACTTGGTTATTTGAGCTCAGAAAAACGGCTGATGGTTGTGGGTACAGCAGTCGCTATTTTCGTATTCCGCGCAATGCCTTCACCAGGCCCTGGCCTCACCTGGTTTGAGATTGATGTGCTTCTGTTTGATGAACAGTTTTTATCGGTTCTGGCCGCGATCTCTTCGGCTTTGACCTTGCTCGGCATCGTCCTGCTCAGACCGTTGGTGGCGCATTATTCGATCGCTCGAATTATCGTTGTGTTATCACTCGTTGGTGGTCTCCTGTTTCTACCCAGTATCGGTATGTATTACGGTCTGCACCAGTGGACGGCTAGCCTGACGGCGGGATTCATTGATGCACGGTTTATCGCGATCCTCAACACAGCGCTGGAATCGCCTTTGGGACAAATTTCGATGATCCCGTTATTGGCATGGATCGCGAAGAATGCACCCGATGAGCTGAAAGCGACCTTTTTTGCGGTCTTTGCGTCTTTTACCAATCTTGCATTATCCGCGAGTTCGCTAGCCACTAAGTACATCAATCAAGTGTTTGAAGTCTCAAGACAGATCGTCGATCCGGTCACCCGTCAGGTGACCACTCAAGCTGACTATTCGGAGCTTGGTTTGCTGTTAATTGCCGTGGCAATAATCACGATTATCGTTCCGATCTCTGTCGTAGCGGTTGTTCAGCGAAGTCCACTGAGATCGACTGACTGACTTGTTCAGTGTTTCGGAATCGGATGCAGGCCATGCTCATCGAGCAGGACTGATATCTGATGATTCACGAGTTTTAGGATTTGATCTGTGATGGCTTGATTACCGGATGTGGAGGCTGCCCGAAGATACTGAACACCGAGCTCCTGATACCTGAGAAAGTCATCGGTTGGATCCGTGGTTAGCGCTTCGATGGCCGTCTCAAATCGATCCATTTCCCCGAACCGGTTCGTCACGTTTGCCAGCGCCCTGCAGGCAATCAGCGCTTGTGCCTCAGTATCGAGTCCAAGTTTCAATGACGCAACTCGAACCATAGTGCGACCAAACCCATTGAAAAACCCCAGAACAATAGGATGAAACGCAATCGCTTCGGCGACTGGATCAGTTTGGTTGAAACCCCGGGCTAGGCCGAGTACATCTGGGTACGCATTGGTTAAATCTTCTGCGTATTGAACTAACTCAGATTGATTTTCAATACTCATCAATACCGGTCTCCATTGATCGCGTGAGGTCTATCAGACAGGCTAATCTGATTCTCTTTTGTATGCGCCTGCTGCTGCAGATCCCAGAGATTTTTGAAATGTCCGTTGGCTTTGATTAACGAATCAAAGTTGCCCGATTCAATAACGACACCATCGTTCAATACCAGGATCAAATCTGCATGGCGAATTGTACTCAAGCGATGAGCAATAACGAGTGTTGTCCTATCGGTTGTCAGCTCATCGAGATTCTGCTGTATTTGACGCTCAGTCGACACATCGAGCGATGAGGTTGCTTCATCGAGCAATAATACGGATGGATTCTTGAGAATCACTCGAGCGATTGCAATCCGTTGCTTTTCTCCACCTGATAATTTCAGACCCCGAGCTCCGACTTCGGTATCGAGTCCAGCTGATAATTGCTCGAGGAAATCACCCATGCCGGCGGAATATAATGCCTGTCGTACGTCATCATCTGTTGCTGAGACATTCCCATATCTCACGTTGTGCCCGAGCGTATCGTTGAAGAGCACAGTGTCTTGAGGAACCACACCGATTGCTTTCCTTATAGCCTCTCGTGTAAGAGCCGATAAGTGGTGTGAGCCAAATAATATAGCGCCCTTATCGGGCGTGATGATTTTTAACAATAACTTCCCGATCGTTGTCTTACCGCATCCCGTTTCACCAACAATTGCAACTGTTTGATTGGGCTGTACAGTGAAAGAAATCCCCTTAAGAATTGGGCGGTCGGATTCGTAAGCGAAATGGACTTTCTCAAAAGTAATCGTTGATCCGGTGACCTCAGCACTCGCATTAGTCGTATCGCTTTCAGTCGGTTCATCAAGGACATCGAAGAGGCTCTCCATGTCGATCAACGACTGACGGATTTGACGGTAAATTGAGCCTAAGAAATTAAGCGGTTGGAACGCCTGAAGAATATAGGTATTCAAAGTGACAAACCCACCGACAGTTAGCAGGCCGCTCTCAACGTTGAGAGCGGCCAAAATTAATACCGCGGTGACTCCAATGAGTACCACAAGCGTCTGGCTTAAATTGAGATAGAGGAGCGACAATCGACTTTGATTTGCTGCGCGTTCGTACTCGGCAAGTCCGTTGTCTAGTCGCTCGATCTCATATTGTTCATTTGTAAATAAACGCACATTCTCAACATTCACAAAGCTATCGACCATGCGCCCAGCCACTAGATTATCAGCGGAATTCATTTCTCGACGAAATCGTAATCGCCAACTTGTCATCTTTAGCGTCAAGATGATGTAGATCAGGACGGTTGTGGTAATGATCAGAGCATAAAATCCGCCAAACAGACTCCAAACAATGACGCACACTAACGCGAGCTCGATCAGCGTCGGACCGACATTGAAGACGATGTATCGCAACAGAAAGTCAATCGCTTTGGTTCCCCGATCAACCAGCCGGTCGAGTGAGCCGGTGTGACGAGAGAGATGAAAATCGAGCGGCAGTTGATGCAAGTGCGCAAACGTTTGCCGAGTTAATAGGCGGATGGCATGCTGTGACACATGCGTGAAAAACACTTCGCGGAGCTCGGAGAAGACCAACGCAAACAGTCTGCTCAGCGCATACACGACGACCAATCCAATGGTACCGAGCACCCAGATCGGGACGAGCGCTTCGCCGTTTAAGTCATCAATTAAGAGCCCGAGTAGCCAGGGTGTCGCCAGGTTACTGGCTTTTGCCAGGACGAGGCATCCGAGTGCTGCTGTCAGCTTGAGCTTGAGATCATACCGTTGATGTGTCCAAAAGAAGGGTCGTAGCAGTCGAGATTGTTTCGTTAGGTTCATAACGGGTTTTGAGTTGGACCAAGAATCACGCTTTCTACAATCCAGCGTCCGGTGGGCATGACCATGGTTTTTTCCTTCTTCTGACGTTAGGTGGTCATATATTATTGTTTTACGATCTGGTTCTCTAACTAAAGATCTCAATCGCTAATTAAAGATGCAATTTAATGGAGCCAAAAGGTTTAAAAAGATTGATTTTTAATCTGAGTATCGACCAATTCATGCGCGGACAGTCAATCTGGGTTTGTCAGCTTCAGAAATCGAGAGCGTCGGTATCAGGTTATATTTATCTCATGACTCTTGAGGCTGTAATTACTCCAACGCTTTCTGTAAAAGACGTTGTCGGAAAAATATGAAAAAAATCCCCGAATGGTCGGGGACAAGAGCCGTAAGAGTCGGCTCGTCGGAGCGTCTACTCAGGGCAGTTGTAAATTGATGACCAAGGCGCTGGCGATCAAACAAATTCCAAACATAATTCGGCTTAGTTCGTCAGTCATCATCGAGTCCTCGCCTGATTTCACTGTGATGACTATCCCGGAATAATATGGAGAAATATTGGAGATATGAGGGTTTCTTCGTGGAGCTTCATCAGATACCACCCTTGGTTAATTTGAATTAGCTCGCACTATAAAACCTTAACGAACTGGTAAATTGATTCACCATTAAAAGGCAATCTCATAATGACTACGACCCAAGACGAGTTCGAAGAGCAGATAGTTAGGTTACTGACTGAAGTAAAGAGTGTGATGCTTGCCACTGTGCACCAAGATGGCTCGCCGCTGGCCTCGTATACGCCGTTTTCAGGGAATGAGCAACAAAGTGGTCTGTGGATATTGGTGAGTGATCTTGCCGGACATGCGCAGAATCTGGCTCGCACCAATGAATGCTCAGTGCTGGTGATCCGAGATGAGAAAGAGTCTACACAGGTTTATGTCAGAGAGCGGTTGCAATATGAAATGGACGCGACGGAGTGCCCGAGGGGCGGCACGCACTGGAACGAAGGCGTTGCGGCATTGCGTGATCGCCACGGTGGGTTGGTTGATACGCTAACTAGTTTAGCTGATTTCCGCTTATTCCAGCTTCGCCCCCGGGCTGGACGTTACGTTGTTGGGTTCGGTCAGGCCTATGAGTTAAAGGCTGGATCATTGTCGGTTATCGATCATCACTTGCAGGGTCCCACTGGCCCGCAGAAGGAGTAGATAAATGCCGGCTTACCAATAGAGTAGAGTAA
>JAYNIS010000060.1:0-6153 GCA_038109325.1 Gammaproteobacteria bacterium
GACGGGACCCGTTTACCGGACTGAAAAATCTTTTGCTATGCATAAAATCTTGTTAAATTACTACAAATTAGTGAGTGTGATCGCGTAATCAGGGATATAACCATGCGTCGAACGAAAATTGTGGCTACGTTAGGCCCAGCATCCGACCGCCCAGGTGTGTTACGGAAATTACTTGAGTCAGGTGTTGACGTGTGCCGGCTGAATTTTTCTCACGGCGGCGCGGATGATCATCGCCGCCGCGCACACGAAGTTCGCGAGATTGCCAAAGACATTGGTCGGACAGTTGCGATCTTGGCTGATTTGCAAGGCCCAAAGATTCGTATTGCACGCTTCAAAGATCAAGCGATTCACTTAAAAATCGGTGCGCAGTTTGTACTCGACGCGCAGTTGGGTTCAAACGATGGCGATGAAACACAGGTCGGTTTGGATTACAGAGAACTTCCAAAAGATAGTAGCCCAGATGATGTGCTGTTGCTCGATGACGGTCGAGTCGTTTTGCGCGTGACCGAAGTGAAAGGATCTCAGGTTGTCACTGAAGTGATGACAGGAGGAAAATTGTCCAACAATAAAGGAATCAATAAACAGGGCGGGGGTTTGTCTGCATCAGCGCTGACAGATAAAGATTTCAGTGACATGGATGTTGTCGCTGAGATCGATGCGGACTATGTCGCGATTTCTTTTCCGCGGGACGCTGAAGATATTCATTTTGCTAGGGCAGCTCTTCGGGAGCGGGGTTCCAATGCGGATTTGGTTGCCAAGATTGAGCGAGCAGAAGCGGTTGCCTCAGACACCGTGCTTGATGCTCTGATTTCTGCCAGCGACGCCGTGATGGTTGCACGTGGTGATTTGGGTGTAGAAATCGGTGACGATCGATTGATCGGCGTACAAAAGAAAATTATTGCTCGGGCGCGAGCTCTCGATCGCCCAGTGATCACTGCGACCCAGATGATGGAATCCATGATATCGAATTCGATGCCAACACGCGCCGAAGTCTTCGACGTTGCAAATGCTGTATTGGATGGAACAGACGCCGTCATGTTGTCTGCGGAGACCGCTGCTGGTGACTACCCCGTTGAAACCGTTCTTGCAATGGCGAAAACCGCAGAGGGTGCTGAGCAAACTGAGCAGGCGCAGGCGCTCGGCGCAAGGGTTGAGGCGCAATATGGTCGTCGCGACGAGGCGATCGCATTGGGTGCGATGTACATTGCCAACCATCTGAAAAATTTGGCTGCGATTGTGTGCATTACCGAAAGTGGATCAACACCACTGTGGATGAGCCGCTCCGGCGCGAGCCTCCCAATTGTTGCGTTGTCTGTGCAGCCAAAAACGTTGGCCCGGATGGCTCTTTTTAGAGGCGTTATTCCATTAGCTTTTGATGCTCCGGCTGATCAACCGATGAGCGTTGTTGATCAAGTGGTTGTTGGGCAGGTCGCTGAATCATTACAACTCCCCGAAGACAGCCAGGTCCTTTTGACTCGAGGTGATCGTCTGAACAATCCGGGTGGCACGAGTACCTTGAAGATCGTATCTATCGAAGAGGCAAAACGAATAAAAGATGGTAATTGAATCGAAAATCCCTAAAGAGGCTGAGATCCCACCGACAGACTTTGTAATTGTTGGTGGTACCGGAGATCTCGCGCTCCGTAAAATTTTCCCAGCGCTGTTTCATCGGTTTCTTGACGGGCAAATCCCGCAAAGTTGTGCGCTAATCGCAGCCGCTCGTCACCCGTTGCCAAAAGATGAGTTTTTGGCGCAGTTACGGCCGTTTTGTGACGAAGTCATCAGAAACGACAATGAAGCAGATTGGTTGGCGTTTGGTGATCGGGTGCAGATTATTGGTTTCGACGTCATAACAGGCGAAGGTGCCGAAGAAATCGAGGCGGCTTGCCTTGCTACCGAGGCCGTACCGCGTGTTTTCTACTTCGCAATTTCACCGACGTTATTTGCTGATGCTTGCCAGACCCTTGAGCGGACCGGTCTTAAGACAGAACAGACACGCTTGGTTGTCGAAAAACCAATGGGTCACGATTTAAAGAGTGCAGAGGCGCTTGATGACTCAATTTTAGCGGTATTTGAAGAGCGTCAGATTTACCGAATCGACCACTATCTCGGTAAGGAAACTGTCCAGAATTTGATGGCTCTGCGTTTCGCGAACTCAATCTTTGAATCACTATGGTCTAACGCGCATATTGATCATGTTCAGATCTCTGTCGCTGAAGCGGTTGGTGTAGGTTCGCGAGAGTCATACTACGACGAATTTGGCGCCCTCCGAGATATGGTTCAAAATCATTTGCTTCAGTTACTGTGCTTGGTTGCCATGGAACCCCCGTCAAAGTTTGTTGCCGATCAGGTGCGTGACGAGAAGCTTCGTGTACTTCGAGCGCTTAAGCCGATTACTCGAGACAACTATGACCGTTGCGTGAAGTTAGGTCAGTACTCCAAAGGCTCAATTGAAGCGAACCCTGTGGATTCTTACGCCAACGAAGTTGGGGGTGCGAGCCGGACCGAGACATTTGCAGCACTCCGTTGTGAGATCTCTAATTGGCGTTGGTCAGGTGTTCCTTTTTACCTGCGAACCGGAAAGCGCTTGGCGGGTCGAGCCAGTGAGATTGTGGTCACGTTCAAGCGGCCTCCGCACAATATCTTCGAGGATGGTCCGCGGAGTTCTGAGGTGATGGAACCGAACCGCTTGGTGATTCGGCTACAACCGAATGAGGGTTTGAAGCTCTGCATGACCAGTAAAGAGCCTGGTCCCGGTGGCATGCGACTGTTTCCTGCGAGCTTGAATCTTTCTTTTAACGAGACGTTTAAGACCCGGTTGCCTGAGGCATATGAACGGTTACTGATGGATGTCGCCCGCGGCAACCAAACACTCTTTATGCGATCGGATGAGGTTGAAGCAGCGTGGGCGTTCATTGATCCGATCGTTAACGAAGCAAAACTCCGTCAGCCGGAGAAATACACAGCCGGGACTTGGGGTCCGGTGTCGTCGTTTGAACTAATGGCTGAACATGGCCACCGTTGGATTGAGCCTGAGGTCGATTGATGCGTATTGCTCAAGTCATTACTCAAGCGTTGAGCGATACTATTGCTCAGAATGGGCATGGACGCATTGCGTTTCCCGGTGGTCGAAGTGCGGTCGAGCTCATGTCTGAGCTTTCGCATGCATCGATTGACTGGTCTTCGGTGTGTGTCACTTTGGTTGATGAGCGTGCGGTCGACGAATCATCGGATGCATCAAATGCCGCGCTCGTGAAAACAACGCTTTGTCAGAATCGCGCGGAGACCGCCACATTTGAGCCGATGTTTGTCGCAGACGATGCGGAGCAGTCGGCTGATCAACTGAATCAAAAGGATTCCTCGCTCGATATTGCAGTTATTGGCATGGGGGACGATGGGCATTTTGCGAGTCTCTTTCCAAATGAAATCGCTGTCCCGGGGTTAGCTGATGGACGGCTTGGATTCGTTGCAACGAGTGCCATAGGTTCTCCATCGGTGCCGCGAATTTCGATGACGTTGAGTCAAATTTTGTCTGCTCAGCTGGTGGTTTTGTTGGTGAGTTCTGATGCGAAGAAAGACAAGGTGATTGATGGCTTGGGGTCAGTCGATTCGATGAATCCAGTCAGTTATCTCCTCGCTTCGGACCATCCGATACTGGTTGTGTGGCCTGATGGTGAAATGGTTACGTTACACAATGGAGACGTGTATGAGTCGTAGTGATGCGGTGAAAGCTGTTCTGGCGGCTATTGAGGCGCGCAGTCAACAAACACGGGCACGATATCTCGATGGAATCCGAGAAATGGCGGATGCGTCCGATTCAGATCGAGGCCAGGTAGGATGCTCAAATCTCGCACATGCGGCAGCCGGTGCACTTGAAGATCAATCCAAGCTATTGAGGGTAGATCGCACGCGGGCGAAGAATTTGGCGATTGTTACGGCATACAACGACATGTTGTCTGCGCATCAGCCGTATGAAACCTATCCCGATCGAATTAAACAGAAAGCGAGATCACTCGGGGCAATCGCGCAAGTCGCTGGCGGCGTGCCTGCGATGTGCGATGGTGTCACCCAAGGGCGTCCAGGCATGGAATTATCGCTCTTATCCCGTGATGTGATTGCGATGTCGACGGCAGTCGCCCTGAGTCACAACGTGTACGATGCTACCGTGGCACTTGGCATTTGCGACAAGATTGTTCCTGGACTGTTGATGGGTGCCTTGTCGTTTGGTCATTTGCCAACAGTGTTCATTCCAGCCGGACCGATGCAAACAGGGATTAGTAACGACGCCAAGTCGCAGGTTCGTAAAGCCTTCGCCAAAGGTGAAGTGGGTCGTGAAGAGTTGCTCGCCTCAGAGGCTGCTGCCTACCACAGTCCCGGTACTTGTACTTTTTATGGGACCGCTAATTCAAATCAGATGTTGCTCGAGATGATGGGTGTACAGCTCCCGGGTTCGAGCTTTATCAATCCAGGCGAAGAAATCCGAGGGTTATTGACTGACGCAGCCGTCGAAGCTGCTCTCAGTGCATCGCGCGGGAGCGATCACTATTTGCCAATAGGCCTTGTCATCGACGCGCGGGCGATTGTGAACGCAATTATTGGATTGCATGCAACCGGAGGGTCGACCAATCACACCATGCACTTGATTGCGATCGCGCAAGCTGCAGGTTTGTCAGTGACTTGGAATGATTTTGCGGCATTGTCGAAAGTGACTCCGCTAATTGCTCGCGTGTATCCAAACGGATCTGCTGATGTGAATCATTTCCATGCAGCAGGCGGAATGGGATATGTCATGCGAGAACTCTTAGATTCAGAACTCTTACTTGGTGATGCTTTATCGATGACTGGTCTTACCATTGCTGAGAGTATTTCAGAGCCTGCGATGACGGAAGGCACGCTGAAGTGGGTGGCTCCGCAGCAAACATCACTCGACCCATCAATTTTGAAGCCGGTTGATTTACCGTTTCAGGATACGGGTGGACTTATGCATTTGACGGGTAATATCGGTGAGGCGGTGATTAAAACATCCGCAGTCGATGCTGACCGGCACGTGATTGAGGCCCCATGCGTTGTGTTTGATAACGAAGAGCATGTGAAGGCAGCCTTTAAAGCGGGTGAGTTAAATCGAGACGTGGTTGTTGTGGTTCGTGGTCAAGGTCCGAAAGCGAACGGGATGCCGGAATTACATGGCCTAACCCCATCACTTTCCATTTTACAAGATCAGGGGTATCGAGTCGCTCTGGTCACAGACGGACGAATGAGTGGCGCGAGTGGCAAGATTCCGGCTGCAATCCATGTTTCCCCAGAGGCCAAAGATGGTGGACCACTGAGCCGAATCCGAACTGGCGATGTGATTCGATTGGATGCGTCGGCTGGCGAGTTGATTGTATTGGTTGATGAGTCCACTTTGAGTGCCCGTCAATCGGCCCACGTCCCTGAGCCTCAACACCCGTCACCCTGGGGGCGTTCACTTTTTTCCACACTCCGGCATCAGGCCGGCCCAGCAACCTTAGGTGGTGGGTTACAGTTACTTCCGGAGGCGTAATGCATCCTGTTTTACATGAAGCGCTTTCGCGCAGTCCAGTGATGCCAGTTTTGGTGATCCCAGAGATTTCGATGGCAGCACCCTTGGCTGAAGCCTTAGCTTCAGGAGGTTTAACCGTATTTGAAATTACGCTTCGAACGGATTGTGCGTTGGATGCGATGGTTGCGATGAAAGATGCCGTACCCGATGCGTTAATCGGCGCCGGGACCGTGACCAGCAGAGATCGAATGCGGGAAGCGAGAGATTCTGGTGCTGACTTTGTTGTGAGCCCTGGAACAACTCAGGCGTTATGGAATGCGAGCGTCGAATATCAGCTACCGATCCTCCCTGGGTTTTCAAGCGCATCTGAAGCTATGGCTTTGATGGGGTTGGGTAGTCAGTGCGGGAAATTTTTCCCTGCGGAGGCATCCGGTGGCGTGAATTACTTAAAGTCGCTTGCAGGTCCGTTACCTGATTTTTTGGTGTGTCCAACCGGTGGTATCAAAGCGGACACGGCCGACGATTATCTCGCTTGTCCTAACGTGGTATGTGTAGGCGGTAGTTGGATCGCGCCCACTGATTTATTGGCTCAAGGTGATTATGCAGAGATTGAGGCGCGCGCTCGACACGCT
>JAYNIS010000061.1:0-6008 GCA_038109325.1 Gammaproteobacteria bacterium
CTGGGTCTTCTTTACGGACCGCTCGAAATGCGGTCGGTGCTGAAAACAACACTTTCACTTTGTACTCTTCAACTACGCGCCAGAAAGCACCAGCGTCTGGGGTACGAACCGGCTTTCCCTCGTACAGCACTGTCGAGCATCCAAATAGCAACGGCGCGTAAACGATGTAGGAGTGTCCAACGACCCAGCCCACATCGCTGGCGGCCCAGAACACATCGCCAGGCTCCATGTCGTAAACCGCGCTCATTGAGTACGCCATCGCAACAGCGTGGCCGCCATTGTCTCGCACAACACCTTTTGGCTTTCCGGTGGTGCCTGATGTGTACAAGATATAAAGAGGATGGGTCGCGCTGACAGGGATGCAATCGATTGCCTGCGCGGTCGCCATTAAATCTAACCAAGTAACGTCTCGACCATCGACGGGTATAAAACCCGCTTGTGGACGCTCTAAAACAACGACAGATGTAGGCTTTTTGTCTGATATTTCGATCGCCTCATTGACGATCGGCATGTATTCGATGACCTTACTGACCTCGATCCCACACGTTGATGTGACGATCGCTTTCGGCGCGGCATCCGAAAGACGGACAGCCAATTCATTCGCCGCGAATCCTCCAAAAACGACAGAGTGAATCGCACCGATACGAGCACAAGCAAGCATCGCTACCAACGCTTCTGGAACCATCGGCATATAGATAACGACACGATCGCCTGTCGATACACCCAAGGATGCAAGACCGCCAGCGAATCTCTCGACCTCGTCTTTCAATTCAGCGTAGGTAATTGCCCGCTTGGCGCCAGTGACTGGGGAATCATAATAAACAGCGACTTGGTTTCCGCGGCCGCCTTCTACATGACGATCGATGGCGTTATAGCACGTGTTAAGAGTGCCATCGGGATACCATCGCTCGATTCCGTTCATATCCTCAGCGACTCCAACCTGAGGTGTTTGGACCCAATCAATTAAATCCGCTTTGTTTAGCCAGAAGCCTTGCGGGTCCTGAATGGATTGAGCGTATTCACGTTGATAACTCATGAAACATCCTTATGACGTTCTTGTGTAGATTTAAAGATTCAATGTGATACAAGTTTGATTAAAAGTCTTTACGACGTTTAGGTGGTAACCACTCCAACACGCTGTGGTGACAATCCGATCTCAACCCACTTCCGGACGACATTTCTTGCGACCGGAGCAGGCGCGGCAATCATCAGGGGTCCACATGTCTGAGGGTCAAAAACAAGGGGGCTCGGAGCTCCAACCCCAACCTCTGCAGCATATCTCTCGTTGTCGGGATGGGAGGTCGAAAGAATCCCACGGTTGATACACTGATCAACCCCTTGAAATGCTTGAATCTGATCTGACCATTGGACACCGAGACCGCTTCCGGACAGCATCTCTCTGAGATGCCCGGCTACGCCATACCCGGTGACATCAGTCATTGCATGCACACCTTCCTGACTTGCAATCTGGCTCGCCTCATATAACGAAGTTAGCGCGATACCGATCCATTCATCAATCGAGGCACCAACGGTAAGACCGGATGACAACGCTGCGAACAAAACTCCTGAACCGATAGGACCGGTGAGCCAAATTTCATCGCCAGGCTCAGTACCCGCTTTTTTCAAAGGCGATTTACACTCTCCCTCAATCGTAACGGCCATCATTGGTTGTTTTAGCGAAAGACTATGGCCTCCGACAATCTCAACACCATAGGCCTTTGCAGCATCTTGAAGGCCAGCCAGTGCCTGTGTGAACTCAGTCGCTTCAAGACGATTCGAGAGGCCTCTTTCAACGGCTATGAGCGTTAGAGCTGTCGTGGGTGTGGCGCCCATAGCCCAAATATCACTGACTGCGTGCCGCATAGTCAGCGCCCCAGCCAAATAGGGGTCATCAATCAGGTAACTCAAAGCATCGATCGAACGAATTCTGGCTATATGCTGATCAGTCGTGATCGCGCCATCCTCAAAATGATGCCCGAACGCTGAGGTCAGGGTGTCGCCTGGAAGCTTCGCTGCACAACCTTCACAATGCATCTCTTCACGAGACAACGTAATGTGCGGCTTAAAATGAGATATAAACTTCTGGTCGATTCGATCCTTAAGCTTGAAAACCGCCCGTCCCCGATAGGCAATCGAACCTTTTACTCCAATAGCCTCACCATCACCTAGATTTAAAAGTGTTAGCCAGTGTTTTTGTGGTTGAAATGGATAGGTACGTCTTCCACGAATCTTCTGCCACAGCGACTTTGCGAGATACTGTCCGGCCCTCACCGCCATAACACCTGAGCGTCCGCGAAATGATGGGAGATTGATGATATCGCCTGCCGCATAAAGACCATCACACCCTTCAACTTGTAGCTCAGTGTTGACCGTTAGGAATTTAGTGGCGCCTGCGAGTCCCGATATTTCAATCCATGCCGGTGGCTTCACTGGGGTGGTCATGCACACCACATCAGCCTCCAGCGAGGAGCCATCGGAAAGCATAACTTCGTCGTCACTAGCCTCGGTGACTTCAATCTCTTCTAGGAAACTAATATTCTTCCTGCTGAGAGCTTTCCGAATAAGCGATGCACCTCCTTTTAACGCAACATCCTGATTGATACAGCGCTTCGATACCAAACTGATCCTCGTGTTCACGCCGTATCGTGCGCGAAAGGCAAATGCGAGCTCAATCCCTGCGGCGCCGCCTCCGACAATCACCATGGATCGATTCGCTTCACGCATGGTTTCATCGATACGAGGAAGATCAGCAAGTAGATTTCGAATGGGTTTAACGTAGTAACAAGAGTGATGCGATGAAGGGAAGCTTTCGGCTGGCGCGGCACCGGTATTGAGAACAGCAAAGTCGTAACCGACTGTTAATAGGTCGCTATTTGGTAACGCCTGATGCCTTATGGTCAGGGTCTTCGACGCGGCGTCAACGCGGTCAAGCGTTCCGCGAATAAAGCGTGCTCCGGCACGCGTACAAAGCGCTGCGATATCAATAAACAGGTCACCGGAAGCGTACTGACCAGCCAAAAAACCAGGTAACATTCCGGAATACGGCGCGGTGGATTCGGGGTTTATGACAACTAACCGTATGCCATCCAATGGATCCATAGCGAAACGCCGGATTAGCGCGATGTTGGAATGGCCTGCGCCAACCAGAACTAAACTATATCGGGCAATAGACGATTTGCTACGCACCGATCACCCGAGTTGGCTCACGCATCGTTACGAACTCTTCAGCAGCCGTCGGATGGATACCGATCGTTCGATCAAAGTCCGCCTTTGTGGCACCAGCTTTTAGCGCTACCGCAAAGCCTTGAAGGATTTCACCTGCGTCAGGAGCGAGCAGGTGTAACCCTATAATTCTATCGCTCCTGGCATCGACAATGAGCTTGAAAATGCTCTGCTCTTGACGACCGCTGAGGGTGTGTTTCATTGGTTTAAAACGGCTCACGAATACCTTCGCATGCATACCCCGCGCGGCTACCTCATCCTCAGATAGCCCCAACGTACCAATATTTGGCTGGCTAAACACGGTTGTTGGAATCAAATCATAATCGACGAGTGCTGACTCGGCCCCGGCAAACAAGTGCTTCGCGAGAGCCATGCCTTCAGCTAATGCGACAGGAGTTAATGCCACCCTCCCGGTTACATCGCCCACCGCGTAGACTGATGGATCGTTAGTTTGAAAATTCTCAGAGACTTCGATCGATCCATCGTCGCGCGTTGTGACCTTTGTATTCTCAAGGCCAAGGCCAGACGTGTTGGGTACCCTTCCAATGGCCATTAACACCTCATCAACAACTAGCTTGTCATCCTCATGCCCAGAATGATTAACCTGAATTCCGTCGAGGGTCCGCTCAAAGCCGAATAGGCGATGGTTGAGGCGCACGTCGACGCCTTTTTGTTTCATTTCCTCGATGAGCTGATTTACGATTTCGCGATCGAATTCTTTCAGAAGATTGGGGCCGCGGTATGATAACGTGGTCTCAACGCCCAGACCCGCAAAAATACCTGCGAATTCAACTGCGATGTAGCCCCCGCCAACAACTAAAACACGCTTGGGCAATGAGTCTAGATCAAAAATTTCGTTGCTGGTTTTCGTGAGTTCGATGCCAGGCATGTCCGGCTGTCGAGGCCATCCGCCTGTCGCGATCAAAATTCGTTTGGTCGATAAGAGACGCTCTCCGACTTTCACTGTATTTGAATCAATGATCGAACCCCGACCATTAACTAATTCAGCTCCAGAGCCTTCAAGTAAGCGATTATATATGCCATTCAAACGTCTGATTTCAATTACTTTATTATCCCGAAGTCGGGCCCAGTCGAAACCATTGATCGAGGTATTCCATCCATATCCGACAGCATCTTTAATCGACTCCGAGAAACTTGAGCCATAGACGTAAAGTTTTTTAGGGACACAACCGACATTGACGCAGGTGCCCCCAAGATACCGATCTTCAACGACAGCAACTCGGGCACCAAACCCCGCTGCCATTCTGGCCGCACGAACCCCGCCGCTTCCGGCTCCGATGACGACCAAATCGTATTGACTCATAGGATCCTCATTTCATGAGGACGATCGTTTTCCCCAACTGATCACCCTGTTGCATTTTGCCATAAGCCTCGAACACTTCATCTGGCATCACGATCTGCTCCACACCATGATGAACCTTACCGCGTTGTACGGCCGGCCAAACAATGGTCTCCAGTTCAGCTAATAAGCGACGCTTTACGGAATCAGACTGCGTCCGAAGCGTACGTCCAAATAGGGTGACATTCTTGGATAGAAAGTCCACCAAATTACATTCGGTTGCCGTCCCGCCCAGCAAGCCAAAGATGGCGATCCGTGCGGCGTTGGCAGCGACGCTTAGATCTTTATTCAGATAACCTGCTCCTACCGGATCTAAAATGACGTCGAATTGCAATCCGAGTCCTCGAAAATAAGCGGCCCAGTCTTGCGACCTTAAAACACCCGCCTCAGCACCTCGTGCGAGGCAGTAATCAAGCTTAGCTTGTGATCCACAAGTGATATAAGGCGCAGCCCCTAATAATCGCGCAAGCTGAATCGCAGCGACACCGACACCTGACGCTCCAGCATGGATCAACACTTTTTCTTTTGGGACTAGCTTGGCTTGATCCCACAGATTCAATAACGCAGTACACCAGGTCTCACACAATCCAGCTGCCAACGAGAGCTCCAAGCCCTTAGGGGCTGAAATCACAACCGACGGCGAACACACAACATACTCGGCAATAGCCCCGCCTCGAAGCAATGCACAGACGTTTCTGCCCAGCCAGGCTTCATCAACCCCCTCCCCGACCTGATCAATAGTGCCAGAGCACTCCAGACCCAGTGTTGGGATCTCCACTTTTCCTGGATACAGTCCCTTGATCTGAAGCAGATCTGCGCGATTCAGTCCTGCGGCTTCAACCTGAATCCTGATTTGACCTTTTTCGACTTTTGGTGAAGGCAACTCTTGCCATTGGGCCTCGGCCTTCGCATTATTGACACCTAAGACGCGCATAAATTTTGTGCACCTATAACTAAAAGCTTGCGTTTAAAAGGAGACATTGACGCACATGAACTCTCCAAATCAAAGTTTAGGACCTCTGAAGCAGATTAAGGCTGTACTCCACTCAGAGGTCGGCCCGGGGATCCTGCTTGTGATCATGGCAGCGTTAGCCATGACGATCATGAACTCACCACTGGCATCGTACTATGAAGACATCTTCAAAACCAAAGTGGTTTTCGGGGTTGGGCCAATCGTGATCGATAAGCCATTCCTGCTGTGGGTCAATGATGGCCTCATGGCGATCTTTTTCTTCTTAATAGGTCTCGAAATCAAACGTGAGCTCATGGTCGGGCATCTCTCGGATATTCGTCAGGCACTCCTGCCGCTTGGCGCCGCGGTTGGGGGCATGATCGCACCGGCGATCATTTATCTAATCGTGACACATGGCACCGAGGGCGCAGTCAATGGCTGGGCGATTCCTGCTGCGACTGATATCGCTTTCGC
>JAYNIS010000062.1:0-3792 GCA_038109325.1 Gammaproteobacteria bacterium
CGATACGTACGATCTATTTGTATCCGATGGCTGTCTCTTTCGTGGTAACAGGCACTGCATGGAAATGGATCTTAAACCCAGGATTAGGTATCGAGAAACTAGTCCGCGACTTCGGGTTCACTGATTTTGAGTTTCGGTGGTTGGTCGATCAGGAGATGGCGATTTACACGATCGTGATCGCGGCCGTTTGGCAGTCGAGTGGCTTCGTGATGGCGATGTTTCTCGCTGGACTCAGAGGAGTAGATGACAGTCTGGTTAAGGCAGCGAAGATCGACGGTGCCAGCGCGTGGCAGTCCTATTGGTACGTGATCCTTCCTATCTTGCGTCCCGTATTTTTTAGCGCGGTTGTCATCTTGTCTCATATTGCGATCAAGAGTTTTGATTTAGTCCAGGCGTTGACCGGCGGCGGTCCCGGTTATGCCTCGGATTTACCCGCAAACTTCATGTATACCTTCGCTTTCAACCGAGCCCAGATGGGTATCGGCGCAGCAAGCGCGATGATTATGTTATTTGGGGTTCTCGCGATTTTGGTCCCCTACTTGTACTCTGAATTGAGAGGCTCAAACCGTGGATAGATCATCGATGGCTTTTGGCCGTATAGCGATTTACGCGTTGCTGGTGGCATTCGCGGCTGTGTATCTGATGCCCCTGTACGTCATGGTGATGACTTCTTTGAAAGATATCGAGGAGATACGTCAGGGCAATCTATTGGCGTTGCCAGAGTCACCAACACTGTACGCGTGGATCAAAGCATGGGGCAGTGCCTGTACTGGCAGTGAATGTCAGGGATTAGCGCCATTTTTCTTTAATAGTATTCGTATCGTCGTTCCGGCCGTGTTGATTTCTACCTTGATTGGTGCGCTGAATGGGTATGTGATCGCGAAGTGGAGATTCCGAGGTAGCGAATTATTGTTTGGCGCGTTGTTATTTGGCTGCTTCATACCGTTTCAGGTGATTTTGCTACCGATGGCTCGTTTGCTCGCAACCCTCGGTTTAGCTAATACTGTTACAGGTCTGGTCCTGGTCCACGTGATTTACGGAATCGCATTCACCACGTTATTTTTTCGGAACTTTTATGTGTCGGTGCCAAACGAGCTCGTCAAAGCAGCACAGCTAGACGGCGCAAATTTCTTTCAAATATTTCGGCATATTTTCCTGCCAATCTCGGTCCCGATTTTTACGGTAACGATCATTTGGCAGTTCACCCAGATCTGGAACGATTTTCTGTTTGGCGTGGTCTATTCGGGTCCAGGGACACAGCCGATCACGGTTGCTCTGAATAATCTTGTGAACACCTCTGTTGGTGGTAAGGAGTACAACGTCGATATGGCAGCAGCGTTAATCGCAGCGCTTCCGACCCTCGTTGTCTATGTTTTAGCTGGAAAATATTTTGTTCGCGGGCTAACCGCGGGTGCGGTAAAAGGATAATTCGATGGGCTCACTGACCATTTCCAATGTAACAAAGACTTTTGGTTCTACCGAAGTTCTCAAAGGTATCAACATCAATATCGCTGACGGTGAATTTTTGATTCTTGTCGGCCCGTCCGGGTGCGGAAAGTCAACCCTGATGAATACGATCGCTGGCTTAGAGGACGTCTCGTCAGGTCAGTTGTTGCTCGCGGATGAGGATGTAACTCACCGAAGCCCCAAGGATCGTGATATCGCGATGGTGTTCCAGTCATATGCGCTCTATCCAACAATGAACGTGGCTCGCAATATTTCCTTTGGGCTTGAAATGCGGGGCGTGCCCAAAGCTGACCGTGATCGGAAGGTCGAAGAGGTCTCTACTTTGTTACAGATCAACCACTTGCTCGATCGTAAGCCGAGTCAGCTCTCCGGTGGACAAAGGCAGCGAGTTGCGATGGGGCGGGCTCTCGCTCGTTCTCCTCGAGTCTATCTGTTCGATGAGCCGCTTTCGAACCTCGACGCCAAACTCAGGGTTGAAATGCGTACAGAAATCAAAAAGTTACACAAACGTCTTGGAACAACTATCGTGTATGTGACGCACGATCAGATTGAGGCAATGACACTTGCTGATCGTATAGCGGTGATGAAGGATGGCTTAGTACAACAGCTCGGCACACCGAATGAGATCTATGATGACCCAGCGAATCAGTTCGTTGCTGGTTTCATGGGAAGTCCTCCGATGAATTTTGTGCCTTGTGATGTGAATGAGGATGGATCAATAGCCATCCGTAATCGTGGCGAGGTTTTGAGCATGAAAGTTCCCCAGTCAGATCAATTAAAAGGCGGAAGTATTCGTCAGGTAACATTAGGGCTTAGGCCAGAGATGATCTCTGAGCCAAAGCCTGAGCGCTCAGGACAATGGGTGATGAATATGACGATGGATTTTGATGTTACAGAACCGATGGGTGCGGATACGATTGCGATCGGTGAATGGAATGAAGTCGAGGTGCTGGCCCGGCTTTCTCCCGAGGCGGGATTGAATGCCGGCGAGAATACCGTGGTGCAAGTGGATGTTTCGAAGGCCTGTTTATTCGATCCTGAATCAGGGCAGCGGGTTCGATAGTGTCGAGTGAAGCCATCGTTGCGGACATTGGCGGAACCAATGCGCGCTTTGGCCTTGTCAATTTCAATGGGGAAATCGAACACATCTCAGTGCTTCAATGTGCTGATTTTCGTGGAATTGAAGATGCATTTCGGCACTTTTTCAGTGAGATTGGTCGGGCGAGTCCGCAAGTGGGGATCGCTGTAGCATGCCCGGTTCAACTGGATTCAGTGAAGCTGACCAATAATCATTGGAGTTTCAGTAAACAGCAGTTAATGAGAAGGCTAAACCTCAGTGGGCTTTTGGTAGTCAATGACTTTACAGCGCAGTCACTCGCGTCTGTGTCGGTGGATAAAAGCTCTTTTGAAACGATTCAACAAGGATCTGAGGATCCAAACGCTCCGATATTCGTCATTGGTCCTGGAACAGGCCTGGGGGTTGGCGGAGTGGTGATTGATGCGCATGGCGAATGGACTCCCTTATCGACCGAAGGTGGTCATGTCACGATGGCTGCGCAAACGGAGGATGAGTGGCGTTTGCTGACGATGTTGCGTAAGGAGTATTCGCATGTATCAGCTGAGCGTCTCATCAGCGGGCCTGGACTGGTTCTAATTTATCGCACTTTATGTGCTTTCGAAGGTGTTGCGCCGCGGGTAAATTCCCCTCACTTGATGATCGAATCAGTGAGTGAGGATCCACTTATTCGTCGATCGCTTGAATTATTTGCGGGTTTCTTCGGAACCGTCGCATCTGATGGCTGCCTAACACTCGGTGCCACTGGTGGCTGTTGTATTGCGGGGGGCGTCATTCCGAAACTAGGCGAATATTTTCGTCGTGACGTCTTCCTCGAACGATTTCGTGCAAAGGGCCGCTTCAGAGACTACTTATCGAATATCCCGATTAAGATTTTGTTGGATTCAGAAGCAGGTCTTTACGGCCTCAAACGCGCTTTAACGACCAAATCTCTTGATCGCTATGTGGTGAGGGGCTAGCAGTGCGTTTTGGTGTACTTGGGTATGGAAAAATTGCTCGAGAAGTGATGATTCCAGCGATTCAAGGATCGGGTCATCAGGTGACAGTGATTGGTTCGGCGAGAGGAGCCGCTCCAGACGGATTTGATGGCGAGGTCATGCGTGACTATGTTGAGGCTCTCAGGCATGAGAATGTCGATGCTGTATACATTGCATTGCCCAATCATTTGCACCATGAGGTGACAACTGCTGCTTTGGAATCCAAGAGACCAGTGCTTTGCGAAAAACCACTCGGATTGACAGCCTATCAGA
>JAYNIS010000062.1:3892-5914 GCA_038109325.1 Gammaproteobacteria bacterium
GAATCCAAGAGACCAGTGCTTTGCGAAAAACCACTCGGATTGACAGCCTATCAGATAAGCGATTTAGTGAAAACGTCGAGTGTCAATCAAACCTTATTGCACGAAGCCTTTATGGTTGCACATCATCCGCAATGGGACTGGCTACGGTCGCAAATTGGTGATAATGATCACATCAATGTTTCTGTTCAATTTCACTATGACAATCGAGATCCATTAAACATCCGAAATCGACTAGAAACAGGTGGTGGAGCCCGGCTTGATATCGGTTGCTACGCGCTATGGGTCGCAGATTGGTTGGGTGCAAGAACGCATAAAGATGCATTCGGGTACCAGAACGAGCTAAAGGGTGTTGATATCCAAACATGTGGCACTCTTTGGTTTGATCAAGGTATTCAATTGCACTTTGATGTTTCAATGCGCCGGGCACGTTTTCAGCAAGTCGTTGTGCAGACTCAAGGTAATTGCTGGGTGATTCCCAGGCCCTTCAACCCATTAACGGAGTCGGTTGTGTGGACAATGGGCTCTTCTGGAATTACTGATGAAAAGCGTTTTAGCGCAAATCAATATGAGCGAATGATTGATGCTTTTTGTCTCGATATCGAGAGTGGAGCGGTCACTGATCTATCAAGTTCGCTGCGAATCGCGCAATGGTCTGATGAGATTAGCGAAAAATTTGAAAGAAGGATGATGGGATGAATGTGATAACGAGTTATGAGCCCGTCAGCGAGCGGTACCGCTCGATGCAATACCGAAAAGTTGGCCGCAGTGGTTTGCAGCTTCCCATCATATCTTTGGGTCTTTGGCAGAACTTTGGATTCGAGGCTTCTCTTTTATCGATCCAGCAAATTCTTCGGACTGCGTTTGATCACGGGATTACTCATTTTGATCTCGCAAATAATTATGGTCCTCCTTATGGTTCTGCTGAGATTCAGTTTGGCGAGATATTGCGCCGAGACTTTTTACCGTTCAGAGATGAGTTGATTATCTCTACCAAGGCAGGCTATGACATGTGGCCAGGACCTTATGGGAATGGAGGTAGTCGGAAATATCTCTTATCGAGTCTGGATCAGAGTTTGTCACGCATGGGACTCGATTACGTCGATATTTTTTATTCACATCGCGTCGATCCCGAAACGCCGCTTGAAGAAACGATGGGTGCTCTTGCCTCAGCAGTTCAGCAAGGTAAGGCGCTCTATGTGGGGATCTCATCTTACGGACCAGAGTTGACGGTCAAGGCGAGCGAAATTCTCGCCAGCATGGGCGTCCCATGTTTGATTCATCAACCGAGCTACTCGATGTTCAATCGCTGGATCGAATCAGAAGGGCTACTAGACACCTTAGATCGTGAAGGCATTGGGGCGATCGTGTTTTCACCCTTGGCTCAAGGCCTTCTCAGCGGAAAATATATCAGCGAAATACCCAAGGAAGCGCGTGCGGGGCATTCAGGCTCCTTTGATCCAAAGTTAATTACTGAAGATGTGCGATTGGCTTTAAGAGGGTTGCATGAGATTGCTGATAATCGCAATCAAACGCTTGCCCAGCTTGCGATTAGCTGGGTTTTAAGAAAGGCGACAGTTGCATCAGCTCTGGTTGGGGTGCGAACAAATGAACAACTCGTTGAACTAATCGGTGCAACCGAGAACCTCGCGTTAAGCGATGATGAGCTTACAGCGATTGATGGTTTCGCAAAAGATTTTGATCTAAATCTTTGGGAGGAGTCATCGAGGCGAACAATAGGTGACATGACTTGATTATACTATCCAAACACCAGCGGTTTGACTAAGCCGGTTAAGCTCACAATAACAAGCGCGATACCCAACACCCTAAAAAATGTAGGCGTTTCCTGTTCAACCAGGTAGCTATGCATTTTATTACCAAGGACGTGGCCGACAAACGCGCACGGTAGCAGCCAAAGGTGATGGATAAGTTGCAGATCAACACCTGCAATCACGAACGAGATTAGCTTTATCGACGTCAGTATCCACCATAAAACAAAAAGCGTGTTGCGTAGCTCGTGTTTTT
>JAYNIS010000063.1:0-5840 GCA_038109325.1 Gammaproteobacteria bacterium
GCAACCCAACCGTCGTGGTAAAATACATGCCAGGAGCAGGTTCAACGAAAGGCGCTAACTGGTTCCAGCAACAGAGCCACTCTGACGGGGCCATAATTTTCGGTTCATCTGGCTCGACTCACTTCCCGTATCTACTTAGTGACCCGCGAGTTCGTTATGAGTTTAATGACTGGACAACAGTTATGGCCTCAGGTACCGGCGGAGTTGCGTACCTCAATGCCGATGACGGCAAGCTATTTGACGGCTCGGCGAATAAACTCCAGGGTAAAAAGTTCATCTACGGAAACCAGGGCGCGACTTCTCTGGACCTAGTCCCGGCGATCGGTTGGGAAATGCTGGGAATGGACGTCAAGCACGTCATGGGCGTCAAGGGCCGCGGAGCTGGTCGTAAGATGTTTGAGTCTGGCGAGGCAAACATCGACTATCAGACCAGTGCCGCATACCTCAAAGAGTCAGTACCTCTGGTTGAAGCTGGAAAAGCGGTACCTATGATGTCATGGGGAGCGTTGGATAGCTCGGGTAACATCGTTAGAGATCCAACTTTCCCTGACTTACCAAGCTTTAAAGAAGTCTGCGAGAAAACCAAAGGATGCGAAACTAAGGGTGTCAAGTGGGACGTATGGAAAGCCCTATTTGTTGCTGGCTTCCCGATGCAGAAAGCTGTTTTTCTTCCGGCCGGAACGCCCAATGACGTGGTAACTGCCTACCGAGAGGCCTTTAAAAAAATTGCCAATCGCTCAGATTTCGCCAAGATTTCAGAGAAACGCTTAGGAAAGTACCCGGTATACACCGGGGCGGCTGCCGGTAAATCACTTAGTGAAGCGTTAACTGTCTCTGCTGAGGCGAAGGCTTACCTCAATAGCTATCTGAAGGATCGATTCGGATACGAGCCGAAAAAGTAAGTCTTACCGACAGAAAGGGCCGAGGAATAACTGCTTCGGCCCTCTCCTACTCAATAACCTATAAAGAATGAATCATGCTAGACCACGCATTACAGTCGCTCAGTGAAGCCTGGGTGATTATTCTAAATCCTCTCGCTCTGGGCTACTTGGCTGTGGGAGTTCTGATGGGTCTCGCGATTGGGGTATTCCCGGGTCTCGGAGGCATCGCGGGACTTTCTTTATTGCTGCCATTTATGTTCGGACTGGATCCTATATACGGTCTGGCTCTGATGATTGGACTCGTCGCAGTCGTGCCCACGTCTGATACGTTTGCCTCAGTCTTGATGGGTATACCTGGATCTTCCTCTTCACAGGCGACAGTATTGGATGGGTTTCCACTTGCCAAACAAGGACAGGCTGCTAGAGCTCTATCCGCCGCCTTTGCTTCATCATTGTTTGGCGGTCTTGTAGGAGCACTGTTCTTAACATTCTTCATTCTAATCGCAAGACCAATCGTTTTGATGTTTCAGTCACCAGAACTACTGATGGTTGCTGTTTTTGGTGTGTCAATGGTCGGAATCTTGGCCGGACGAGTCGCCCTCAAGGGCCTTGCTGCGGCTGGCCTAGGTATGATGATAGCGATGATTGGCGAAGGCCCGTTTAATGGTCAACCGAGACTAGCCAGCTACGATTACCCATATATTCTCGACGGCTTTAAGTTGGTCATCGTAGGGCTCGGGATCTTCGCCGTACCTGAGGTAGTTTCACTATTGAGAACAGGCAAAGCGATTAACGAAAGAACAGAGCTAGGGGCTGGTTGGTTAGATGGTATAAAAGATTGGTGGATCAACAAATGGCTCTCGATCCGTTGTTCATTGATCGGGGTAGCGGTTGGGGTCATCCCAGGGCTAGGAGGCTCAGTCGTTGACTGGATAGCATATGGTCATGCAGTCCAGACCACGGGAAAGAAAGAACGATTCGGGTCTGGTGAGATACGTGGAGTGATAGCACCCGAGAGCGCCAACAACGCTAAAGAAGGTGGCGGGCTTGTACCTACATTACTGTTTGGTATACCCGGCTCCGGTAGCATGGCCATTTTCATCGGAGCGCTCGCCTTGCTGGGTCAAGGAGAGCTGTCACCTGGGCAGCAGATGCTCACGGACGACCTTAACATCACCTACGCTATCGTTTGGATGCTGGCATTAGCTAACGTACTCGGAACTATTTTATGTATCGCATTCTCGAACCCCATCGCTCGATTAACAAATATTCCTTTCGTTTTAATTGCCCCCTTCGTTTTAATGATTATCTCCTTCGCGGCGTTCCAGTCAGGACAGAATCTGCTGGATTTAGGTTCACTAATTGGTATCGGATTCATTGGCATTCTGCTACGCCGTTTTGACTGGTCTAGGCCCGCATTCTTGATCGGATTCGTTTTAGCAAAACCGGTTGAGCAATACTCTAACAACGCCTACCAGATCTCGACTTTCAGAATGGATCAGGGAACACAAGTCGTCATAGATTACTTATTCAGCCCAATTGTTTTAGTGCTTATGGCCATCACCCTGATCTCAGTAGTTGTAGGGATCCGGCAGGCCAAGAACATCCAAGCCGAAGGCGCGGTTCCGGCTGGAAACAAACGGGCGCCAATTGTGTTTCTTTTAACTCTACTCGGTTTCACCGTTCTCTTTATGGCCGACATCTGGTCTATACCCGAATACGCATGGGTCGACGCAGTTTTCCCCGTAGTCGTATCAACTTTTACTTTGTTATGTCTTTTCGGCGTCCTATTTCAGATGATGTTAAATTCAGAAACTGACCCTGTTTTCGCTGACAGAGAACTTGAGGTCGATGAAAGTCAGCACTCTTTCTGGGGAACCCTATCTTGGTTCGCTTGTCTTCTCGCGCTCACCTCTGTGTTTGGTTTCATTATCGCGTTGTTAGTTTTTCTATTAAGTTTTTTCCATTATCGCGCCAAACAAACACCACTCCGCGGAGCGGTCTTATCCTTAAGCGGGATAGCTTTTATGGTCTTCATGGGCTGGCTTCTTAATCGTGACTTCCCTCCCGGCTTACTCCA
Source organism: Gammaproteobacteria bacterium (assembly GCA_038109325.1). GTDB lineage: Bacteria > Pseudomonadota > Gammaproteobacteria > Pseudomonadales > Litorivicinaceae > HIMB30. The sequence goes on from JAYNIS010000063.1 coordinate 2,962, forward strand.
GGAGTTCTTAAATCTACCATGGCCTCTTACCTAGCCAATGCGGCCGTTTGTTTAATGAGAACGTAATTGATGCAACAAAAAGCTATCCCATTTCTCCTGATGCGAGGTGGATCCTCGCGTGGTCCATTTTTTAATAGAGGAGATCTACCAACTGACTTGGACGAGCTATCTAAAGTTTTGATTTCCGTGACAGGCTCCGGGCACCCGCTGAATATTGATGGCGTCGGCGGCGGCAACGCAGTAACGACCAAGGTCGCTATGCTCTCTAAGTCTGAGGACGACTGGGCCGATGTCGACTATTTTTTTGCGCAAGTCAGCGTAGAAAAGCAACTGGTAGACTACAAGCCAACCTGCGGGAACATGCTTACCGCTGTCGGCCCTGCCGCCATAGAAATGGGGCTAGTACCAGTAATGGACTCGGTCACAGAAATCAAAATCAGGGCAGTCAACACCGGCGCCAAGATCATTGCGCGAGTTCAGACACCGGATAACCACGTCAGCTACTTCGGCGACACAGAGATCGATGGCGTGCCAGGAACCTCGGCCCCGATCGAGCTTCTATTTCTAGAGGTCGCAGGATCATCAACTGGCCACCTTTTTCCGACCGGTAGCGCTCTAAACTTGATTCAAGGCGTCGAGGTCACTTGCATGGACGTCGCCATGCCAATGGTGATAGCCCGCGCCTCAGACTTTGGGCTCAGTGGCACGGAGACTCGAGAAGAGCTCGACGCGAACAAAGAATTTTTTAAGCGAATGGAGTCCATCAGAATCGAGGCGGGTCAGTTGATGGGAATGGGTGACGTCTCTCAAAGCGTTACCCCCAAATTCGGTCTACTTTCACCTGTAAATCAGGTAAACCAAATCGGGTGCCGCTACTTCATGCCATGGGAGACCCACCCCACGGTGGCGGTCACCGGAAGCCAATGTCTCGCGTCATGCGCACTCGCTAAAGGCACAGTGGCCGACGGCTTGATGCAGACCGATGGCTCGGCTCCGGTTCTGGTGACGCTTCACCACCCGATGGGGACGATGGATGTTTTGATTGACTACTCAACGGTCGGTAACAACTACATCAATAAATCAGCGGGATTGGTTAGGACCGCCAGGAAGATTGCTGGCGGTGAGATCTTCGCTCACCTGGCAGAATAGCCAGTAACATGGAGCCCATCTACCTGGCGATCATCGCCTTCTGCAGCTCGCTGTTTACGGCGTGCGCCGGTTTGGGCGGAGGAATCCTTCTGTTAGCGATGATGCTACAAATATTTCCTCCGAGCGTCGTGATTCCGCTCCACGGGATCACGCAATTCTTCTCAAATGCGAGTCGCGCCCTGATACTTCGGGGCTTTATTGTTAGGGAGTACGTCGTTCCTTTTACGATCGGCTCACTGCTCGGTGTGGTTATCTTTATTCCGCTAATCACTCTGGTGGACCAGGTGACCGGTTCATTAATTCTCGGGTTCTTTATCCTCGTGGCTACCTGGAGACCGTCTTATCTCAAACTTCGATCAGTCCACGCGACCGTCAGTGGAGCAATCACTGGTGGATTGGGATTAATTTTGGGGGCGATAGGTCCCCTAGCGATGTCCGCCCACCCAAAAGAAAACTGGGTTAAGGAACAAATCGTGGCAAACCACGCGGCCGTGATGGCATGCCAGCATGGTCTGAAGGTGGTCGCATTTACCGCTATCGGTGTCAACCTGATCGAATACAGCTACGAGCTAATAGGTCTTGTGCTTGGAGCCGCCACCGGCACCTTTGTTGGGACTAAAATCCTTAAAAGGATCAGCGACGATCGTTTTAGGGTGCTACTAAACGTCGTTCTGACCATACTGGCCGTCCGAATGATATATGAGAATCTACTGACCTTGGCCTCGGGATAATGTGATGAAAGCATTTGAATTTTTTGCGCGCTGTATCGTAAATCAGAAGGTTGAGCACTGTTTTGCTTTGCTCGGTGACGCAAACATGCAAGTCGCGGCAACGATGGCAGACCTTGGTGTTAGATTCACCTACGTACAACACGAGCACTGTGCCGTCGCGGCCTCTATGGCCTACGCCAGAAAAACCCAGAACGTCGGGGTGTCGACCGTAACCTGTGGTCCGGGGCTCACACAAATCATGACAGCGCTCCCGGCCGCCGTTCGGGCCAGGATACCTCTGGTCATTCTCGCAGGCGAATCACCGTTGAGTAAGAGCTGGTACAACCAGCAAATTGAGCAGCGGCCATTCGTCGAAGCTACCGGCGCACGATATATCCAGCTTCATACACACAAACGATTTGAGGAAGGTATCCAGGAGGCATTTCTAATAGCTGTTCGCGACCGGGTACCTGTTGTGATAGGCACACCATTCGACCTTCTTCATGGAGATATAGCTGAGCTACCCAGGAATGAGACTCCGTTACACGAGATTTACAGGAAATCAGTAAGTATCCCGTCAGGTAAATATCAAGAAATCAGTAATTTAGCAGAGATATTGAATATTGCTGAGCGGCCGATAATCATGGCCGGTCTGGGTGCAACCAAGCCTGAAACTGCAAAACATATCTCTCTCCTTGCCGAAAAGTGTGACGCCTTTCTCACTACGACGTTACCCGCAAGGGGTTTGTTCCACGACGACCCGTTTTATCTTGGGGTGTCTGGTGGATTCGCGTCACAGGTGACACGAAAATTCCTGGCTGAGTCAGACTTGATCGTGGCATTTGGGGCATCGATCTCAAGCCACAATTCAGACCAACAAAAACTATGGCCTAACGCAAAGGTCATACAGATCACGCTAGACCCACAGCAATTCTTTCAAGGAAACACAGTCTCAGACCAAATCATCGTCGGTGACGCGGGTCAGATTGTTGCTGAACTTAGACCACTGATCCGATCAAA
>JAYNIS010000064.1:0-5800 GCA_038109325.1 Gammaproteobacteria bacterium
CTCCGTATCCGAGACCGTTACCGATACCATCAATAAATGAGTCGATTGGGCCATTCTTCATCGCGAACGCTTCAGCGCGACCCATCACGATACAGTTGGTAATAATCAATCCAACGAATACAGACAATTGCTTCGAAATCTCATAAGCAAAGGCTTTGAGAATCTGGTCAACCACGATCACCAAGGACGCGATAATCGTCATCTGCACGATGATTCGAATCGAGCTTGGGATTTGTGAACGAATCAAAGCAACGAACATGCTTGAAAATGCTGTCACTGCAATCACCGCAAGCGACATAACAAATGCGACTGACATGCTTGATGTCACAGCGAGAGCCGAACAGATACCTAGTACCTGCAGGGCGATCGGGTTGTTGTTGACGACCGGGTCGAACAACAGTTCTTTCGTTTTCGCCATTAGATCCGTCCTTGTTTCAAATTATCCAGAAACGGCTTAAAGCCCGCATCTGACATCCAGAATTTCAATAGGTTATCGACACCGCGCGATGTGAGAGTGGCTCCAGAAAGCGCGTCAACGCCATAACTATCCGAGCGATCCGCACCGCCTTTCACCAAACGAAGCGCAACTGCGTCACCGTTATAAACCTGCTTTCCAGTCCACTGACCTTTCCAGTTTGGATTGTCGACTTCGCCACCCAAACCTGGTGTTTCTGCATGTTCGTAGAAGCCAAGCCCGGCAACTGTATTTCCGTCGCCTTCAAGAGCCATAAAGCCGTAAAGCGTTGACCACAGACCGTAGCCATGGATCGGTAGAATGATCTTCTCAATCTGATCACCATTTTCGATCAGGTAGATTTTCGCAATCTTCGCCTGACGCTTGATTGAAGCGATATCTGCCTCAACTGATAACACGCGGTTCATCGATGGATCTTTTGATGCTTTTCGCTGGTTGTAACGCTCAGCATCCATTCCCTCAACAAACTCACCAGTTTCTAAATTGACAAGTCGCGTGGTGACGATCTGGAACTGCTCCTGGATCGACTGTTGCGGATCATACAAACCAGCCGCTTGCAGAATATTCATCTGCATATTGGCTTTTTCGTTGACCGCCTGCGCCGGACGTAATATCACAGCAGCTGAACTCACAAAGACCGCGCACACTAAACAGAGAACGAGTGCGACCGTGATGGTTTTTTGAACTGATTCGTTATTGGACGACACTTCGCAACTCCCTTCGCTTGATGTTGGCCTGCACCACAAAGTGGTCAATCAAAGGCGCGAACAAGTTACCGAACAGGATTGCCAGCATGATTCCTTCAGGGAATGCTGGGTTCACTACCCGGATCAGTACAGCCATCAATCCGATGAGTCCGCCGTACCAATATTTGCCAGCGTTTGTCATGGATGCAGACACAGGGTCTGTCGCCATGAAGATCATGCCAAACGCAAAACCACCAACAACCAAATGCCAGTACCAAGGGACGTTGAACATCGGGTTGGTATCAGAACCAATGACGTTGAATAGCAGTGAGGTCAACACCATGCCAAGGAATACACCAAGCACGATCCGCCAACTGGCGATTCCTTGCAGTAGCAGTACCGCACCACCGATGAAGATAGCCAACGTAGACACCTCACCGATTGATCCTGGTACGTTTCCGATAAAAGCATCGAACCAAGTGAAGTTCGAAATCACCTGGTTTGCTGATGCCAGTGCATCCACACCACCTTGGGCCATTATCCCCAGCGCTGATGCGCCTGTATAGCCATCGGCTGCAACCCAAACTGCATCTCCAGAGATCTGCGCTGGATACGCAAAGTATAGAAACGCACGACCTGTTAGAGCGGGGTTTAAGAAATTCTTACCGGTGCCACCAAAGACTTCCTTGCCGACTACAACACCAAAAGTAATACCAAGCGCCGCTTGCCATAGAGGCAGATCCGGGGGACAGGTCAATGAGAATAGTATTGAAGTAACAAAGAAGCCTTCATTCACTTCGTGGCCGCGCACAGAGGCGAACAATACTTCCCAGAAACCACCAACAATAAACACTGTCGCGTAAATCGGTAGGAAGTACGCAAAGCCATACACTAGATTCGACCAGATTGACGGATTCTTCCAGTATTCAACGCCTGCCAGTCCTTCGATAAACGCTCCGCGTAATCCGTCAGGGGCGATTGCACCCGCCGCAATCGCCTCTGATGCGTTTTGGCCTAGGAAAAATGCTCCGAAGAATATCGCTGGGAAGGTACAAAACCACACGGTGATCATTATGCGTTTAAGATCGATCCCATCACGCACGTGAGCGGTCGACTTAGTCGTCGTCCCTGGTGCGTAAAAAATCGTGTCCACTGCCTCATAGAGCGCATAGAACTTTGCATATTTTCCACCGGGATGGAAATTTGGTTCAATGCGGTCGAGATATGCACGTAGTGGCATCATCAACTCTCCAGCTCAATCGTTGTTAGGTTATCCCGAAGAATCGGGCCATATTCATATTTGCCTGGGCAAACATAGGTGCACAGTGCGAGATCTTCTTCAGCCAACTCGAGTACGCCGAGCTTCACTGCAGTATCAGTGTCACCAACGATCAGTGAGCGCAATAACTGTGTTGGTAAAATATCAAGCGGCATAACTTTTTCGTAGGCACCAATCGGAACCATTGCTCGTGGAGACCCGTTGGTATTGGTTGTGTAGTCGAGCAATTTACCAGGCATCAACTTAGACAAGTAGATGCCCATCACTGAGTGCTTGTTGGTTCCTGGCGACAACCAACCGAAAGGCACGCGTTGCGTTCCTTCTTCAAGTACTGAGACTTGTTGGTGATAGCGCCCGAGGTAGCCAAATACACCAGTTGCTGTACGACCACCTAATACCGAACCAGAAACAATACGATGCGTACCATCCACCAATTCATCAGTCGTAAGTTCATCAAGCGACGCTCCGACTCGAGTGATGACCAGTCGCGGCGCTTTCACAGACGGCCCTGCCAAACTCACAACACGCTCGGTTGATAAAATACCCTCTTTAAACAGACGACCAAACGCGATCACATCCTGCGCTGAGACATGCCACACCTCTTTACCTTCTCCAACCGGATCGAGGTAATGAATATGTGTACCAACGAGTCCTGCTGGATGCTTGCCAGCGAACGCCTCAACCTGAGCGGATCCTGCATCGAACGATGCCTTTGGATCACGACAAACAAAGACCTCGCCCTCGGTCAGCTTTGAAATTACCGAAATACCATCAACAAATGCCCCTGGCTGCCGCGCGATTACAACCGCCTGATCGCCAGCCAATGGGTTGGTATCCATCGCGTTGACAAAAATCGAATGCGGAACCGCATTGATGGCTGGAACCTTCTCGTAAGGACGACGGCGAAAAGCTGTCCAAAGACCACTCTCGAGCAAAGCCTCAACAACCACCTCGCGTGTCAGCGCACTCAAGTCGCCGTGCGACTTAAACTCGACTGCGGTGTCTTTTCCATCAAGTTCGATCACGATGGATTGGAACACCCGGCGGTCCCCCCGATTGATCTTAATTACTTTTCCTGAACCTGGAGCCGTGAATTGCACGCCTTCGTTTTTCTTGTCAGCAAATAACGGCTGACCTAGTTTGACCTGATCACCCTCATTCACAAGCATCGTGGGTTTCATTCCAGGGTAATCAGAGCCGATCACAGCAACGCGCTTAACCGCGTTACCTTCTCCGATTTCCTGCCTTGGTGATCCTTTGATGGGCAAATCCAGCCCGGTTTTGATCTCGATCATCGAGTCCGTTCCTACCTTGAAATTTCCGCCCCTTGCGGAGGGCGTTCAGACTTGATGGCATAAAAAACTATGCCGTTGGCGGTGCATGATTATAAGAAGACTTGCTCTGATTCGCCAGACCGAAACCAAAGTTTTCAGTAAATTTTTCGCGGCTGCAGCAAATAGCCAATGCCCTCATGACCCGGCAATCCGCATGCACCCGTCAGATAAGAATCGTGGCAACTCAGCTAGGGGAAACAACAAAATTTACTTGGGCGGATAGACTCGACTCAAACCCTCAGCGAACGGTTCACATGCGCCGCGATAACCGCTCCAGCTCGTTTTTCGCACAAGACCCCCGTCATCTGCCCAGGCTTCAACATTGCAAGGTTCGATATGACTCTCTTTAAACCAGCGGTAGCGTGTTTGATCACCCTCGAGAACTACTTCTGCAGGTTTACCCAAAGCGTTTTCCAGGCCGCTGATATGTTGGCCCATGGCAAGGCTTAGGCCCGAATTCATTTCTTCGATCGCTTGAGCGGCGCATCCCGCGAGGCCCAAGACTAGAGCAGCCCCAATCACCAACTGTTTCATCGCAAATTCCTCCTCAGAATCGTTAACGAAAATCTTACTTCCTGCGCTTGAAAATCGATAGCGCTATCAATATCAATCCGGTGGTTTTTCAGAGTTCTAATGTTTCCCTACACCAGATATTTTATTCTGATCGTAACGGCAGTCTTTCTGGCATTTAGCCTTCCGGTCACAGCCCTACCAAGCACTGATCGTAATCCCGTCGATTTAGACTACCCAAAAGATGTCGGCACACCATACATACAATTCTCATTCATCGGTAATATTGGCGAAGTTCCCGGCAGCGCCTTATCGCCAATTGATAAGTGACTGAAAGCATGGTCACGTTGATCAACTATGCCTTAAAATCCCGATGCTGTGTCATCACCGGTACAGACGAACGAACTGCCTGCACCTGTTCTAGGTCCATATCAACTGTTAGCACGCCGGCCTCGTCAGACAGCTCACCAAGGCATTCTCCCCAGGGATCGAACACCACAGAATGCCCGTAGGTTTCGCGACCCTCAGAGGTCCTACCACACTGCGCTGCAGCCGCGATAAAACAACCATTTTCAATTGCACGTGCACGCAATAGCGTCGACCAATGCGCTTGCCCTGTAGTCTTCGTGAATGCGGCAGGCACAACAATCAGATGAGCACCGGACAATCCGTAGTGCCGATATAGGGCCGGAAAGCGAAGATCGAAACAAATCGACAGCCCAACCGTCCAACCTGCAATCGATGTCATCACAGGCATCGAGCCTGCCTCAAACAACGCACTTTCGCGATAGCTCTCACCAGATGCTAAGTCCACATCAAATAAGTGGATTTTATCGTAGGTTGCCTGAATCGAACCGTCTCGATGAATCACCAGCGTACGATTTTTGACACCTTGATCGGTATTCATGATTAATGATCCAACAATCAACGTGATCTGGTGATCGGCAGCATACTTCTGCAACCGTATGACCTCTTGAGCATCACCAGCAAGCGCATTGGCTCGGGAAGACGACTGATTGGAAGACAAAAATAATGCGCATTCGGGTAACAGGGCAACATCGGCGCACCCTGCAACCGCTTGATCCAACAGCGGATAAAGCCTTGACTCAGAAGTCGCTAGGTCAGGTTCTGCTGTGTATTGAAGACAACTAATTCGCATGGGTCCTCCAAACCTCGAGCATAACAGAGGATAAGAGACTTCGTAGTTCTCGAGAAGGTGGTTGGCGGATGGAAACGTACGAGATTCATGGCAAAACTGGCTTCAATGCTGCACTTGAATAAACACAAATGACATGGATATGATCAAAGTATAAAGACTGCTAGGGAACCCCCAGTCCGGTAACTTCAACACGAACACCTTGCTCGGTATTTCCAATTGACACCTGAGCTCCCATCGATTCAGCAATGAGTCGCACGACATAGAGCCCTAAGCCTAGATGTGAACCTGTCGAGTCATTGCGTGTCCCAGAGAACATTTGAAAGGCATCAACACCGTTGTGGACTTGAAGTGAGGGAC
>JAYNIS010000065.1:0-5730 GCA_038109325.1 Gammaproteobacteria bacterium
GGTTAAAAATAGTAACAATCGGTTCAAGAGAAAGCTGGACCAGCTCTCCCCGCCACCCAAAATCAACCACTAAACTGGACTCAAAAGCCCTCGCGTAACCATCGTTCACTAGTCGTACTTGTAGATCGACGGCAGACGACATTACAAGGTCTATGTCTGATGACAGTCCAGCGCGAACCGCCGCATCAATTTCCCGACTCGACATTTGCAGATAACGGACCTGAGCAGATCGCTCGGCACTCACAAAGCCTGCGAACACTGGCTGGACACGGGAAAAATCAGACGTACCCATAACCGTCACCTGATTCGCACCGTCCCCGATGTAAAATTCACCCTCTATTTCAAGTGAATAAGAATTCAAACTCAGGAGAATTAAGACACAACAAAACAGAGATCGCATCGCGTTCCTCCTCCCTCACGATTTGAGATTGTTGAGGTACCTCGGTGCGACGCCGCGACCTTCTCAACGATCAAAAGACCAAGACCCGCATGCCCATCGGCTCGCCTTGTTGTGTCGAATGGCTGCGAAAGATCCTCTTCATCAAACCCTGGGCCTCGATCCATGACCGTTACACAGACACTTTCGTTGTGACGACGAAGACTAACTTCTACGTCGGTGAGCGGGGGAGCGTGATCGATCGCGTTGTCAATCAAACAGGCAATCGCCTCTCGCAAGGCAACCCGATCGCCAAACACATTTAAATCAGAAGAACCCGAATCATTCAGTGTCAGACCCACTTCTTTGATCTCTGCGACCGGATCAAGAGTTCGCAAAATACCGCTAGTTAAACCGCCTAGATCAACAAGCTCTTTTTCCCCCAAGACTTCCCGATACGTCAGGGTCGCCCGCGTCAGTATCTGAGTGGCAAGCTTACTTGCGTAACGAGCACGAATAATTAGGTCCCTAACGGCGCCTCGCGATTTCTCCTCGACTTCCCGCTCAAGCAATTCAGCCCGCATCAATATCGCAGCAATCGGGGTCTTGATCTGATGTGTCGCTTCAGCGATGAATGCACGATTTTCTTGCAGCAGTCCCCGATGCTGCTCAAAAATCCGGTTCAGTGTCTGCACCATCCGAACCACCTCGCGTGGTACCTGACGCTCAATCGGTGAAAAATCATCGGCCGACCTCTCAATTAGGTCTCGCTCGATAGCGGCCACAGGCTTTAGCGCGGTACGAAGGCTCAGCTCTGCCCAGAGCGCTAAAAGACCAAAAGAAGCCAACACAGCAAAAGCAATCCAGGCAGCAATCGTTGATGATTGCTTCTGATAGCTCGTCTCTGTCTGTCCAATCACCACCCGAAATCTCTCAGCATTTCCTGGTCGGACTGGCTTACTCGCAACAAAAAAACGCGTCGGCTCTCCACGATATATACCCCCAAATCCTGTGGCCTCTCTAATCTCACTCACCGGAAGATCGTCATAACCTGACAAGAGTTCGGAGTCTAAAAAAACGGAGTAGTAGATTCGTTCGGGAGCTGAATAAGCCAGCACCTCAAAAGCTTGATAAGGCAACTCAAAATCAATCGACTCACCAGTTTTAATCGCGCTATCGAGAATTACTTGAGCAACCGCCTGCAAATTCCGGTCCTGCCCTTCCCGCAGTGACCGCTCGACCACAGCATTTGTAGACCAGTACACAGCTATCGACACGATGATCAGCATCAAAAGCCACAAACCGAATAATCGGCCCCGAATACTCCAACCGCTATCCATTTGAACGAACCTTCAATTGATATCCGTAACCTCGAATCGTTTCGATATCTAGCCCGTGCGGCTCGAGCTTTCTGCGTAACCGGCTCACGTGAACCTCGATCGCATTTGAGGACGCTTCTTGATCCAGGCCATACAAGCGATCAAACAAGAACTCTTTGCCTGCGGACCAACCATTCGCCTGAATCAAACTCTCAAACAGCTTCAACTCCTGTGATCTCAACTGAATTTGCTCAGAGCCAAACCAGACTGTTCGATTTGTTGGATCATAGGCTACTGATCCAACTTGCTGGGCCACCAGCGGTTTTACGATATGACGCCTTTTTACAGCCCGCAATCGGGCATCGAGCTCATCCAGAGCAAAGGGTTTCGTTAAATAATCATCGGCACCAACATCCAACAAATACACCTTATCTTCGACTTCCGACCGAGCAGTTAGTACGAGAATACCCACAGGAAGACCAGATCCCCTCACTTCCTTCAATAACGTCGTCCCTTCACCATCGGGTAACTCAATATCAAGGATAATCACATCATAGGCATCGCGTTCAGACGACCAAAACCCCTCAGCAGCTCTCAGAGAGGCCGCATGGTCGGTAGTGTGCCCAGCCTGTCTGAGGTGTTTCAGTAGGGCCTCGGCCAAGTCTTCAGTATCTTCGACAAGTAATAGACGCATGTCAGCTTGGTGTCAGGTTAGTGTGTTTCGATATGCTCGACGCAAAAGTGTCTTACTTAGAACCATAACAGGAGAGTACACATGAAACTTTCTTTTTTTAAGGCTGCGGCAGTTGCCGGCTTGGCCAGTGTTGTGGCCTTTAGCCCGCTCACGCAGGCAGGTGGCCACGGTAAAAAAATTGATAGCATCCACTTCTTGATTCCCGGCGGGGCCGGTGGCGGCTGGGACGGTACGGCTCGCGGTACGGGCGATGTTCTGACTCGTTCGGGTCTCGTTGGCAACGCTTCCTACGAGAACATGTCTGGCGGCGGCGGCGGTAAAGCCATTGGTTATCTGATCGAAAACGCAAAATCGAGCTCAGGTACCTTAATGGTGAACTCAACGCCTATCGTGATCCGCTCACTGACAAAAGTTTTCCCGCAGAGCTTCCGTGACCTGACACCGATCGCAGGAACAATCGGCGACTACGCAGCACTAGTCGTCAAGGCAGACAGCAATGTGAAGTCATTCAAAGACCTCGTGGCTATCTACAAGAAGAACCCAAGTGACTTGGCGATTGCCGGTGGTTCGGTTGCGGGTGGCATGGACCACCTAGTCGCAGCACTTGCGATGAAGTCAGCTGGCGCTGATCCAATGTCGGTGAAGTACTTACCATTCGACGCGGGTGGGGAGGCGATGGCGTCATTATTGTCTGGCGAGGCTGATGCATTATCTACAGGCCTGTCTGAGGCAGTTGGCCTCGCACAGCAGGGTGAGGTTCGTATCCTTGTGACGACTGCTCCTAAAGCAATAGATGGAATCCCATCGCTCAAGAGCGAAGGTTATGACGCGGAGTTTGTTAACTGGCGCGGTTTCTTCGCTGCTCCGGGTATTTCTGCTGACCAAAAAGCAGCCTACGTCAAGGTGCTCGGTGACATGTACAAGACCAAAGAGTGGGAAGAAGTTCGCGCTCAGAATAAGTGGGTCAACATCTACAACCCAGGAGATGATTTCGTAAAATTCCTCGAAAAGCAGGAGTCAGAAATCGGTGGTCTAATGAAAGAGCTCGGTTTCCTCTAAAACAATGGCCCGTATCGACCGTTATATAGCTTTTGGACTACTGGCTTTCTCTGTCGGATACGGGTATCTCGCCTGGGTGCATCCGTTACTTCCCTTCGAAGTACGGATGCCTTTTAAACCAAATACTATGCCGCTCGGCCTTGCCGCATTTGGAATCTTGTTCTCATCCCTATTGTTATTGCTCCCAAGCAGTAATGAAATTGAGAAAGATGCGGAGGGATGGCGGGGCTTTGCATGGAAAAACACTGCTCTGTTGATCGTATTGGCGATCGGTTATGCATTGCTTTTAAGGCCGATAGGCTTCATCGCCTCAACGACCCTGTTTATCGTTCTATCGTCACGAGTGCTCGGTGAAACCAACATTGTTAGATCGATCAGCACCGGTCTGATATCAAGCGGCATCATCTGGTACTTAGTCGATGATGTCCTCGGAATTTATCTGGTTGCACTACCTGCAATCATCGGAGGCACGCCATGATTGAGGGCCTTCTAATGGGGCTCGGCGCAGCCATTAGCCCATTCAATCTGATCATGGTATTCATTGGATGCTTCCTGGGTACTTTTATCGGGATGCTCCCTGGCCTCGGCCCGATGTCAATCATTGCCATCATGATCCCGATCGCGATCCAGATTGGGGACCCAGCATCGGCGTTGATTTTATTGTCAGGCGTCTACTACGGCGCAATTTTTGGCGGCTCGACATCGTCAATTCTTATCAACGCACCTGGTGTCGCTGGCACGGTCGCGTCTTCATTTGACGGTTACCCAATGGCGAGAGCGGGACAAGCAGGTAAGGCGCTGACGATAGCCGCTATCTGCTCATTCGCGGGAGGAACGATCGGCGCGATCCTGCTCATGATCTTCGCTCCGGTCCTATCAACCGTCGCAAAACTGTTTTGGTCTGCTGAGTATTTTGCGCTCATGGTGCTTGGTCTCACAGCCATCGCGGCATTCGCTGGTAAAGGAAAAATCATCAAAGCACTGTGCATGACAGTCTTCGGCGTCATGTTAGCGACCGTCGGTGAGTCCGCCCTGCATAATGCTGCTCGCTTTACGATGGGCATCATGGATCTGCAAAGCGGTATCTATTTCGTCACACTCGTCATGGGTCTTTTCGCCCTCCCCGAAGCTCTGTTCTTGGTTCTTGATGAGAAACGAAGCAAGGCCATGGCTAACAACAACAAGATTGAGAACTTACGTATTTCCAAAGAAGAAGCCAAAGAGATTGCTCCCGTCGTCGCGCGCCAGTCGCTACTCGGGTTCTTCGTGGGTGTGTTACCAGGAGCCGGCGCCACCATGGCGTCTTTCCTGGGTTACGGGATCGAAAGAAACCTCGCTCCCGCCGGGGAGCGAGAGAAATTTGGGAAAGGCTCAATCCGTGGCCTGGCGGCTCCAGAAACAGCGAATAATGCGGCCTGTACTGGGTCGTTCGTCCCCATGCTGACGCTCGGTATCCCAGGTTCAGGTACCACCGCCATCCTTCTTGGCGCGCTGGTGGCGTTGAGCATTACGCCTGGCCCTCGCCTAATGGAAGATCAGCCAGAGGTGTTCTGGGCCGTAATCATCTCGATGTATCTCGGGAATATCGTGCTGTTGATACTCAACCTGCCGCTAATTCCTTACATAGCCAAACTTTTAACGGTACCCCGACACTACCTGATCCCTTTTGTAATCTTCTTTTCGCTCATTGGCGCATACATCGGTCAGAATAACGCAACCGAGCTTTTGATCATGATTGGCCTGGGTTGCATGGCCACCATTCTTAGATTCGGTGGGTTCCCCCTCCCACCCCTGATCATCGGCTTTATTCTAGGCGGCATGCTCGAAGATAACCTTGGGCGAGCCATGCGTAAGGCAGGAGGATTAGAGTTTATGTGGGAACGACCGATGACCCTCGGGATTCTCGTCCTTGCTCTTGCGCTTCTTGTTTACCCGATCGTGAGAGACAGGAAAAAAGTGATCAGTGAGTAACAAACCACTCCAAGGATTCAGAATTCTTGACGTTACCAACGTCCTCTCTGGTCCCTTTTGTGGTTATCAACTAGGACTCCTGGGTGCTGAGATCATCAAAGTCGAGGCGCCTGATGGGGACCTCGCCCGTCAACTGGGGGCCAACGCATACTGGAACCAGAACCGGATGGGAATCTCGTTTCTGGCACAAAACGCAGGCAAGCGCTCGATAGGTCTCAACTTAAAAACCGATAACGGAAAACAGATCTTTAAAGATCTTCTCAAATCCTCTGACGCGGTCATTGAAAACTTCAGACCCGGGGTGATGGATC
>JAYNIS010000066.1:0-5641 GCA_038109325.1 Gammaproteobacteria bacterium
CTAGTGTTTTTCCAGACCCAGTTGGGCATTGGATGAGTTGATGTGTTCCGGAAGCAGCGCGCGCCCACGCCTCAACTTGAAATGGAAATGGTTGAAACCCTTTGCTCTCAAAATAACGCGTGATGTGTTCAAACGGCATGGGAATCACCCATCAAGGTTTCGAAGTGCGATAAGTGATCCGCGTCTTCGGGCCCCACGTCTTGGCGCCAGCGGAGTATCCGAGGGAACCGCAATGCAATACCGCTTTTGTGTCGAGTTGATCGTGCAAGCCCTTCAAACCCAATCTCAAAGACTTGCAGTGGTTCGACTTGTCTGACTGGCCCGAATTTTTGCAGCGTGTGTTTCCGTATCCACTGATCCATTGCTTTTAATTCGGCGTCTGTGAGTCCTGAATAGGCTTTTGCAACCGGAACCAGTTCATGATGTTGGTTCCAGCACGCGAGCGTGTAGTCACTGTGCAAACTTGCTCTGCGTCCATGCCCTGCTTGTGCGTAGATCAACACGCAGTCTGCGGTCATCGGATCGAGTTTCCACTTCCACCAATAACCGGCTTTACGACCTCCAGTGTAGTTACTGTGTCGATGTTTGATCATGACGCCTTCCGCACCTGCAGCTCGCGCGCCTTGTCGCATTGCTTGGATGTCTTGATTGGATGCTGGATAGACAACTTGGCTTTGGATGACATTGATCTTACCCAATGCGTCTTTGCGAACGATGAGAGGCTCGTCTCGCATATCTTCCCCATCGAGCCGTAAGAGATCGTAGGCTTTGAAAAAGGTCGGGTGTGTTTTCAATAGATTTTGGGTGATTCGTTTACGATTCAGGCGGGTTTGAAGCTCGTTAAACGTTTGAAGTTGTTCTGGTGTGCCCGCGAGAATTTCTCCATCGAGAATGATTTGTGAGGGTAGTCTGGTTGCCGTTTCGACAATGTCTGGAAATTGCGCGGTGATATCTTGATCTCCGCGTGACCACAGCCTGATGGTTTCATGCGTTTTGATCAATTGCGCGCGGATCCCGTCCCATTTGTATTCCACTGCAACACTGCCTGGATCGAGCGCGAGTGCATCTGATTCAGACAATGGATTAGCGAGTAAAAAAGGAAGTGGTCGAGCATCAAGTTCATCTTGAGTCACAGGTTCTTTGAGTCGATCTAACCAATATTCATCTGCAGTAAACTCGCCCATCAAACGCTCTTCAATAACTGCCCGATCCATAGCAATTGCTCGGGCAATGGCATCATGCACCAGACCCTTGCTGACGCCGACCCTAAAGCCTCCTGAGGAGAGCTTTAAAAACAAAAACGCTTCGTCTCGTGACAGTGGGCTGAGTAATGAGAGCAGTTCACTCATTAACTCCTCTGGTTCTTTCTTGGACAGCTCAAGTTGGCATGTTCGCCATTGAGACAAAACAGGATCTTCGGTTTGTGAAACAGCGTCTTGATTGGCGAACAATATTGCCAAGGTCTCAGACAAGTCCCCGACTGCTGCATAGCACTCTTCAAATAACCAACCTTCGTCAGCGAATGCCTGATAAGCAGCCTGTTTGAGAAGGCTTGGCTTTAATTGTCTGCGTTGCCGACGTCCTGTGAGGGCTTCGACGGCGAGTGCGCTTTCGAGCGGGTGCGCTGTCTCGATAAATTCGACTAATGCATTGCGTTTGGCATTGGTCGATTGGTTTGTATCGAGCATCTGAAACAGTTGGACGAAGTTCATTGGTCGACCCCGTCTTCGATTCCGAAGGCCGTTTCCAATCGTTCGGCTGAGATTCCTAGATGCTCGTTGAGATAACGTGTGAGAACACGCGTTTCGCCGTGGGTTGCATAGACTTCTGTTGCCTGACTTTCTTTGACGGTTGTGATCAGACTGTTCCAATCCGCGTGATCACTGACAACGAACCCTTGGTGAATCGCTGCTCGGCGTCGGACTCCGCGCACTTGCATCCATCCAGATGCCATGGCGAGTTCGGTCGGATGAAAGCGTTTAAGAAATGCTGACCTGGCGACTTGTGGTGGCGCAATGATTAAGTCGGTCGATATGCCTTTGTCTGATTCACTTGCGCGCTGCCACGGGCAGAGTTCGACTCCTTGTTTCTCGTATTCAACATTTAAGTTGGCAACCGCACCGTGGACTTGTACTGATCGATCCGATCGCTGTTTGATTTCGGCCATGATCCGCTGCGCTTTACCGAGTGAGTAGCACAATAGGACAGGCGTTCGTTGATTCCTGATGTGATGGTCCCACCAGCCAAATAATTGATCCATTACCTGGTCCATGGAAGGCCAACGATAGATAGGCAGTGCAAATGTCGCTTCGGTAATTAAGACATCACAAGAAATGGGTTCGAACAATTGGCACGTTGGGTCAGGATCACGTTTGTAGTCGCCCGTTATGACCCAAACCGAGTCTCCGTCATCAACGCGAATCTGCGCAGAACCGAGAACATGTCCAGCCGGATGAAAGCTGATTTGTACATCGCCGAGTGCAAATGACTCGCCATACGGATGGGGTTTGATGATGCACTCGCCAAGCCGCTTTTCAAGTAAACCCTCACCTCCACGTGCGCAGTGATACTGTTGAGATCCGGCGCGCGCATGGTCCGCATGCGCATGCGTGGTCAGGGCACAATCAACAGGACGCCAGGGATCAATGTGCGCCCGAGCCTTGGGGCAATAGAGTCCTTCGGGTGTCCTGATAATCAAAGGGTCACGGTGGCGGCGTTTTTTCGATACCATGGTGTCTGTATTACGTAATGAAGCGAACTTGCGCCCCATGTTCAGACCATTCCATGTCGTTGTTGTCGTCCTGATGGCTCTCAGTATTACTGAGTTTGCATCGGCGCGCGAGAAAACTGGTCTGGTTTTATCCGGTGGTGGCGCCCGCGGATTTGCGCACGTTGCTGTCCTTGAAGCGCTCGAGGCAAACAACGTGCAAATCGACTTCATCGCAGGAACATCGATGGGGGCCGTGGTTGGTGCGTTGTATGCTTCGGGTTTGAGCGCATCTGAAGTGCGCACAAAATTATTGTCTGCCGATTGGGATTCAACACTTCGTGATGTGACTGATCGAAACGAGCGAAGCTTTCGAAATAAGAGTTTTGAGGGCCGTAACTTCCTAGGTCTCGACTTAGGCGTAGCGCCTGGCGATGTCCGTTTGCCATTAGCCGTACTTCGCGGTCAAAAATTGGCGTTAGCATTGAATTCGCTGACGCTGGAAACAGCCACAGTGACTGATTTTGATGCATTAGCGATCCCATTTCGAGCAATGGCAACCGATCTGGCGACAGGGGATGCTGTGGTGTTGGACCGAGGGTCCTTAGCGACTGCGCTTCGTGCATCCATGGCTGTGCCGGTTGTGTATTCACCTGTTGAAATTGATGGTCGGTTGTATGTGGATGGAGGAGTCGCCAACAACCTCCCAGTCGACGTCGCTCGCGATATGGGTGCTGACCGGGTGATTGTGGTGGATACCTCATCCCTCAGATATTCCACCAATGAGCTTATATCTGTTGTCACGGTGGTTGATCAGTTAACCAACCTACTGACACGGCGTAATACTGAAGCGCAACTCGAGAAGCTCACTGATCAGGATTTACTCATTGAGATTTTCCCTGAGGGCATTGCGACCGCTGATTTCAATAAGGCTAAAGAAGCGCTTGCTATCGGAAGAAAGTCCCTGGCTGCTGTGCCTGACATGTTTGATGCATTTCGTTTAGATCCTTCAGTCTATCAAGCCTGGAATGAAAAACGCCTCAATCGCAGTGAACCACCAACTCTGGCATTTGTGGAAGTGATCAGTGATGCACCGAGAACGTCGAGTAAAACCATCGCGAATCGGTTAACAGTCCGTCCCGGACAGCCGCTTGATAATGAGCGATTGAGATCTGACCTTGGTAAAATTTATGCGCTTGAAACGATTGATCAAGTGGAGGTCTCAGTTGTTGAGAAAAACGATCAGGTCGGATTGTCCTTGGAGACCAAAGAGAAAGCTTGGGGGCCTGATTATTTAGACCTCGGATTTACCCTTGAAGACAGTCTTGATGGGCGCGCTTCTTACAATTTGAATAGTGTCATTCGTGCGACCAATATCAACCCGCTTGGAGGTGAATGGCGGACCGAATTGACTCTTGGTGATAAGACGCGTGTGACCTCTGAGCTTTATCAGCCGATCGATTACGGTTCCGACTGGTTCGCGTCTGCGATTGTTGGATTTGTTCGTGAAGATCGTGCGTTGTATGAGGAAGGGACACTGACATCGACCTACTCGACCGAGACGCGTGAGTATGGTTTTGACGCGGGTTACTCCCTCGATACACGAGGAGAATTCCGGATTGGTTTCCGCCAAGCCGATATCAAAAACGAAAAACTGTTGGGCGCTGATTCACTGAGCACCAAGGTAGATGATTCGCGTTATTTTGCACGCGCAGGCTTCGATACACTCGATTCTCTAGGGTTTCCGACTGAAGGAATACGACTGCTTGGTGAGTATTCGATTTATGATGCGAAACTGGGTGCGACCCGACAGTACGATGGAGTGACGCTCGATATCTTATATCCGTTCTATCACAACGCTGGGACGACTCTGGTTGGACAAGGGTACTTTGGCTATTTATTCGAAACTGCGGTTACCGATGTAACGCCTCGATACAGTTTGGGTGGCTTTACGCGGCTGTCTGGATATAGTCCTGATGAGATTTCCGGTCGTCATGCGGGTCTTCTTTCGTTTATGGGGTATCAGCGTTTGAATGAGCGCGCAGTGTTTCCGATCGATCAACCTCTATTCATCGGTCTTTCACTCGAGGCGGGGAACGTATTCCAAGACCGAGATGAAATCCGTTGGGGCAATACATTATCTGGTGGTTCGTTATTCATTGGTGCCGATACGGCAGTCGGTCCTGGGTATCTGTCGTTTGGGCGCACCGAAGGCGGTCGTCAGTCAGTGACACTGTCAGTTGGTCGTCCTTTTGCGGAGCGTGATTGATGCGATTTAAGCGGCAGTTCTATTCAGCAAAGTCGCCAGAGACAACTCTTCGTTTGATTGCAGATTTTCGGAATCTCATGTCATGGGATGACTCGGTTCAATCGGTGGTTCCAAGAGATAAAGTATTGAGCCAAGGTGCAGAATATGATGTCCGGGTGCTATTTAGCGGTAATCCAATTGAGATGGTTTATACAGTGACGGTTTATGAACCAGGTATTCGGGCCGTTTTGACAGGTCAGGCAGCGAAAGCGAAGGCGATTGATCTGATTGAGGTGGCTTCTACCGATAAAGGCACTCGGGTTGATTACACAGCTGAGATTCGGCTCGCGTTTCCATATAATTTGTTCGACCCGGTCTTGGCTATTGGATTCAAAAAAACGGTCGACCATGCGGTCGAGGGGTTAGTTCGATTCTTGTCCGCGTAGTACGGCTTTACTGATGAGAGTTCGAAACCAGCTATCTGGCAGTAGCTTCCTCATGAGTAAGAGAGCCCCGCTATGTTTGCCTGCGTGATATCGAAGCTTCGATTTTCGATCAAATAAAGCGCGGACAATCACTTGTGCAACGTCGGTTGGTGGTGTTGCTGTTGTTCCTTCGTGCATCGATTTCGCAAGCCACGAGAGCCCTTTTGAATGGTAGGGGCTTGCCTCTCCAGACATTTGCAT
>JAYNIS010000067.1:0-5634 GCA_038109325.1 Gammaproteobacteria bacterium
TACAAGCTCGGCCAGTTGTTTTTTGTCACCGATGAAACACAGGATTGTGTGTCACCGAATGAATCGACCGTGAGCTATTTAAGCGAAGATGGTCGCCTACTTGGTCGTGTTAAATTTTCTGACACAATGAGAGACGAGGCCAGCTCTGTCATCAACGCGCTCAAGGCTGACCACAAAACAACCGTCATGCTCACAGGTGATCATGCGCATGTTGCCGAGGCGCTCGGCCGCGATTTGGGCATCGATCGCGTTCATGCCAAACTGACACCAAACCAAAAAATTGAAATCATTCGGTCCTATCAAGCAGAAGAACAACGCATCGCCATGGTTGGTGATGGGATTAATGATGGCCCTGCACTCGCTCAAGCGGATGTTGGAATCGCCATGGGAAGCGGAAGTGAGATTGCTCTAAAGTCCGCACCTGTCGTGCTCATGCGCGCCGATCTTCGACTCATTCCAGAGGCCATTCGCTATGCCAGAAAAACCCGCCAAGTGATCAGACAAAACCTTGGATGGGCATTTGGCTACAACCTGCTATGCATTCCACTCGCGATGTCTGGACTCCTGACACCATCCATCGCAGGTGCTGCCATGGCGCTGTCATCCGTGAGTGTGGTGGTCAATGCGCTCAGACTGAAATACTCAGACTAATCCGCTTTCCGACAGGTGATCGCCGCAACAACAATCCCGGCGATCATCAAGGCTCCACCGACCGGAGTGATCGCACCCAAAACGCCGATATCCAAAATCACAAGCAGATACAACGAACCAGAAAACACCAATAGACCAGCGACAATCAGACGATAGACCCAATTCGAGAACTGAAACGATCCGGATCCTATCGCAATCAATACAAGACTCATCCATGCGTGATACCGAACGGCGGTATCCCATATGTCTATGCGATCGGGAGTCACCATTGCTTTCAGGCCATGCGCTCCAAAGGCGCCGAAGATTACAGCGAGAGCCAATAACCAGAGTCCAGTCCGCATCATCATGCGAGCCATTCGATAAGCCCCCAAATCAATCCGCCGAATAACACCGCCATGAGACCGGCCAAAATCAACATGGTTTGCACCCAATCTTTGATCATGGCTTCAACTAAATCGCGCGTGGTTTGTGTACCAAATGCAACCCAACATACCAGCAGCGACACCGGGAAAAAGGCGAGCACTAGCAACGATACAGCCGCGAATTCATAGAATTTCAAAGCTAAAAATGGATTTTGACGTGGGAGCTCTTCTGTCATTTAAATAGTGTGCCATGTCTTTCCGGTCACGTCTTTGAAACCAAGCCACATGATCACTTTCCAAGGCTCACAGAATCCGTTAGCGTGTTCCGAAACCAAGGAGCGACGGAAACGCCAACCTTTTCTTTGCCTTGCCCTAATCGGATCACTCACACGCTGCCAATTGGCTCCGCAAAAAACGAACGCCCTAGCGTCACTCGAGACAACTGAAGGCCCGCAAATTGTAATTACAGAGACAAGCGCTCTCCGCCCACAGTACGCGTTGGTTGATGTCTTTTTAAATGGTGAATATGTGGGGAACACAAGCGATGTTCCAGTGATCACTATTCCTGACACACAGGCCAACAATCACATCGTCGCGCAAGGCCTCTTTGCTGCGAGCTATGCTGAGCTTGGCGAACATAAGTTTGATAGCGCAGACAACAGCCGTCATTAGATTTTGATTGAACCCTCACTCACCGACAAAATCATAGTTCGTAAAGTGAGTCCGCACCCTGGACGTAGCTCAGTAAGTAGGTAAACGGGTGCGATCAATAAACCAGGGCATCAAAAAATAGCCTGCAACAAAGCCGCCTAAATGCGCCTGCCAGGCAATTTGCCCACCCATGAACACGTGTAACAACACGTGAACCACGATCAAACTGATAATGACAGACGATGCAGAACGGCCTGGACGCCCGAGACGCTTCAACTCAGCCCGTGATGCATGTAGCCAAAGCCCAATTAAACTAAACACTACCCCAGATGCTCCGACCATGGGAGCGGGTGTCGTCTCCAACAGACCAAACATCACACCACTAATGATTGCGCCGATCAGCATCGTGATGAGAGTCAAACTCAATCCAAAATAAACGGCGAGTGTTTTGCCAAGTGCAATAAAAATGACCGTGTTCATCAACACATGAATGGTGCCTGCATGCAAAAACGCATGCGTCACCAACATCGAATAGGACTGCCCAGGATACAGCGCTTGATCAACTGCGCCTGGCGGAAACAAAAAGTCCCAAAACGCACCATACGAGATCATCAAACTTCTTAAATCAAGGACACCAAACCAACCGCGGTCTGATAATTGCGCCAAGCCCTCGAGTAAGAGCATGAAGCCTGTGAGCCACCACAAGGTTTTTGGCGTCTTCGGACCACCAAAGACGGGAACTATCTGCATCAAGTGTCTTCCATCAATCAGGCTCGAGAATACCTTGAGGTCAGGATCAGGTCGAGTGATCGCACTCGGGTCCTAAATCTTGGTATCCCCACCGCCTTAATCGCTTATTGCTGACAGAATTCCACGTTCTAACTGGCACAATTCGTATATATGATGTTTGACCGACTTTTTACTAGTTTAGTTATTGATTTATAGCGATATATTTTGAATTTAAACTTTAAAAAATTTCTCCAAAATAACGATTTCACTGCGTTTGAGACGCTCGAGTTCTACAAAAAGTTCACCAATATTGGGGCCAAAAAGTAAGCAAAAATAGTTTTCTTTGTTTCTCAGTAGATACTAGTCTTGTGATAGAAAAGATGTCTGGATGACTACGTGACCGCGGTCACATAGCCTTTCTAGGCTGGAAGAGTAATCACAGTTTCCCGTGGGAAACTCCTCATTGAGTCCTATTTGACTGTTTCAGAATATCTCTGATCTCACCCAATCTTTCGTTGATCGAGATGAAGACAGACATCGTTCCCACAACCAAGATATAGATCACAAAATATAAGATCAGATCCTCGATACTTGCTCTACCGTTCTGGTAGGAAAAAACTCCCAAGACAAGAGCCAGAAGATGGCCGATCGTAAGAATGGTTCCGAATGCACTCGCAATCCATTGGTTCATAGATAAAGTCCTTATTATTTTTGTCCACGATATCCCAAAGTTAACATAATGGATCAACGTATAAACGACCTAGCAACACTCTAACCTGACCCACTCCTCGTGTCAGAGACTTCGTGTAAAGGACATAGAGTAAGGACTACTTTATAATCGATGGATTACATCGATAAACGCAGAAAGAAGACTTTCACTTATTTCTACAAATTGTTCTCCAAAGAATATCGATTTATTATAAACTAAGAGTTGTTTACATGGCACAGTTCGTTTACACGATGATTTGACTGACTTTTTGATGTAGTTAAGTTATTGATTTATAACGATATATTTTAAATTCAAACCTCAAAAAAAGTTCACCAAAAGTTCACCAAAATAACGTATTCATTGCGTTTGAGACACTAGAGTTCTACAATAATTTCACCAAAATTCGGGGTTAAAACGGTGTCTAGGAGACCTTGTCTTTGGCCATCACGATCATCGAGAAACAACTGGGATTAGACGAACGATCTTGGACTAACAAAGATGGTTCTATTCGGTTTCGTTATCGTGCGTATATCTGGAATTCTGTCTTAAAAAAAAGAACCTATATCACCCTCAATGCAACCAACCAGACCGATGCAAAGAAAGAGGCATTCGAAGTCTGGGCGAAACATAAAAACGATCTTGATGTTGGGAATGACATTGGTGTTCGTAGAAAGAAAATTCGTTACTTCCTAGATCTATATCTCGATGCAATTCGATTGAGAGTCGAACGAAAGAATCTGTCTGAACATCGACTCACCTGTCTGACTCACACAATGAAACAGTTAGAGAGATTTTCCAAATTTCACAAGGAACCAGATCTAGATCGGTTGGCTGTCATCTATAGTCGTGAAGTCGACGGTTACAACTATTGGAGAGGAAAACAAAAAGCACAAAAGACTGGTAAACCGATTACTAATCGGACTCTCAATAATGAAATGACTGATCACAAGTCATTTTTTAACTGGTGCATAACACACGGATACTCAACCGTTCAGGCCCGCACGAAAGACAACGAACTCATCAAAAGTAACTTCCCTTTTCCAAATTCTCACTACCCAAAATTATGTCGAGTTGCACAAACAGATATTGAGAAGGCGAATGGGGCAAAACGGAAGTGGAGTAAGGCAAATTACTTCTATGTAATTTTGTTGATGAATGGAATCGGTTGTCGTGTTGTAGAGGTGAAGAATCTCAGATGGAGTGACCTAACTTATAACAAGAAGGGTGATGCATTTCTTTATATTCACGGGAAAGGTAAAGAGAGATCGATTCAGATTCCTCTTCGTGTTGCAGAACACTTAGAACGACTCAGAAAGTTTAAGAAACACTGGGGTCATCATTTCAACTGGAACGAAAAAGATCATCCTTACATTTTTTCCAGTTACGGTTCTGAAACACCACCGAGACACTTCGACCCTGAATATCGAAGGGATCTAATGGAAAGGGCCGGAGTAAATGATTTCGAAAATTTCCAATACGTTTGTTTCCGTCACAAATTCATTACTGATGCATTAAAAAACGGGGTTCATTCTCTTCAGGTCGCAAAATATACGGGAACTTCCCAACGTATGATCGAGAAGACGTATGAAGGTCTGATCCCTAAAGATGTATTCGATATGGTATTCAAAGATGTCCCCCAAGATGCATTAGTTGCGAAATCAACAATGCCAAAATTCCTCGGTGTCCAAAACGATGATGACTTCTTACTGGAAGTCGAAAAATAATCGAGTGAATTTTTCTCATAATCAAGGGTTATAAAACCCACCCAATCGATAAAAAAATAATATAAAACAGTCGGTTATTCGTTCGAATCCGTTGACTAAATAGTTCTTAGATATACGGGAACTATACAAAATGAACGAAAAACAACGATTGATGAAGAGCGAACTCGCAGAGTGGTATCAACACTCTCAAATTCAAAACCCATACTCAGTCACAATCACTTTGAAACAACGATTGAATTCTTTCAATTTAGATTCAATCAGAACATCAACTAACACCAAACACTTTCTGAATAGACTGAACAAGAAAGTGTTCGGTAATCGTTCGAAAAGGTTTGGCGTCAAAGTTGATTCATTCGTAGTAACAGAAGGAGATGTTGACCATCGTCTTCATACTCATCTGATAATCGGAAGACCATCACACATCACACACGAAGTCTTCGTGTCCCTTATCTCGCAAACTGTAGGAAAAACCCAGTGGGGCTATAACCAGATCGACATTCAGAAACTGGATACAGATTTAGATCACTCAAAGTGGTTTTTCTACTTACTGAAAGACAGATCAAAGACAGATCTTCAATCAAACATAGATTGGTTAAACACCCATATCAGTTCGATGAGTTAACTCTCCTTACTGTTGTTACCAATGAAGAAAAAG
This sequence comes from Gammaproteobacteria bacterium, assembly GCA_038109325.1. Taxonomy (GTDB): domain Bacteria; phylum Pseudomonadota; class Gammaproteobacteria; order Pseudomonadales; family Litorivicinaceae; genus HIMB30. Next base: position 5,482 of record JAYNIS010000067.1, read on the forward strand.
AACTCTCTGAGTCTCTTTAATGCTTTTGTTCACCTTAAAGAAAGTTGAAGACATAACAATGAATAACAAAAAGACAAAAGACCAACTGAGACAACAGTTAATCCACTACCTCAAAGAGTATTTATCTAAAAGAGATCTGAATATGAAGTTTGT
>JAYNIS010000068.1:0-5602 GCA_038109325.1 Gammaproteobacteria bacterium
CAGAAGCCAACGACACAGCGAGCACGCTCGCGAAGCGTCTTCTTGGTCAACCCGAGCCCTTTCATGCAACGCCTTGGTTTTGGTCTGATCAGGGAAATTTAAAACTACAGATTGCTGGGCTCTGTGCGCGTACAGATGAAGAAACGGTTCTAATCGATACCGAAACAGAATACGTCGTTATCCGCCACCAAAGTGACAGAGTAACAGCAATCGAGGCAGTGAACGCGGCCAAAGAATTCATGGCATCGAGGCGTTTATTTGAACAAGGCTCCATCAGTCTCAAAGCCCTACTCGCAGAGGGCTCAGTATTTAGCCTGCTTCAGTCATCCAGATCTTGAAGCTCACCAGGCATTTGCTTGGTCGAGGACACACCTAAGGTTTTCAGTTGCTCGGCACGTCGAACCAAGTTTCCGCGGCCTGTGGATAATCGCTGGCCTGCTTTTTCAAACGCTTCTTGTGACCGCCTGATCTTATCTCCAACGTCTTGGAAGCTTTCTGCAAACAGCACAAATTGATCATAAAGCTTGCCACCCAAATCGGCGATTTGGCGCGTGTTGCGGTTTTGATGCTCAATCCTCCACACATGCTCAACTGTGCGCAATAACGCGAGCAACGTGGATGGAGAGGCAATCACAACACCTTGTGCGAGCGCGTCAGTAAAGAGCTGCGGCTGGGTTTCAAAGGCCGCAGAAAATGCTGGCTCAACCGGAACAAACATAATCACAAAATCAACGGTGGTAATCCCAGGAAGCCCTGAATAGTTCTTACCCGACAACCCCCTCACGTGAGTCTTCAGTGAATTCGCATGTGCTTTCAGTGCATCCAACCGCTCGGCATCATCTACTGCGGACATCGCTCGCTCGTAATCTTTTAAGGATAACTTCGCGTCCACGATCAAACACTTCTCATCAGGTAGAGAGATCACGACATCAGGCTGCAGTCGCGACCCCTCTTCACCAGTAAAGCTTTGCTGACGAGAATACTCATGCCCTTCACGAAGACCCGATGCACTGAGCACCTGGTCCAAAACCAATTCACCCCAGTTACCCGCTGTTTTGTTCTCGCCCTTTAAGGCGCGAGTTAAGTTGATCGCATCCTCAGACATTTTTTGATTCAGCGCTTTGAGTGACACAATTTCCTGACGCAGCGACACACGGTCACGGGTCTCATTCTCATAGACTTCGTTCACGCGCTTTTTAAAGGCATCAAGTTCTGTGGTGAGCGGCTTCAGGAGTTGTGTAAGCGAATCACTATGCTGCGAGGTCAATTCTTTAGAGCGCTCGTTGAATAACTTCTGAGACAGTGCTTCAAACTCAGCTTTCATCAACGCTGTTTTCTGATCGAGATCCGTATACGCTTCAGAACGCGCATAAAGTTCAGCCAATTCAGCCTTTGCTGATAACCACAGTTTTGCGAAGTAAGCAGCCAATACGGCACCCACAATCGCAATCACAGCCAATACCCAAGTGATTTCCATGTCTCAGATCTCCTCCACCTCCGGTATGATGACATCCCGAAACCAACCTCACCACCGGAGTCTTGATGTCAGACCGCGAAGACAACTTATTCCAAACGCCATTTAGTGGTGTCGGTGGATTTCGTTTTGATGAAAAAGTTGCTCAAGTCTTCCCCGACATGATTCGCCGAAGTGTTCCTGGCTATGGACACGTCATTGGCTCAAGCGGACTCATCGCAAAGCGCTACGCACAACCCAATACAGTCATCTACGACTTGGGATGCTCACTTGGCGCGACCACACTTTCGATCTCGAACCAAGTCACGACGCCTGACTGTCGCATTGTTGCGGTCGACAATTCAGAAGCTATGCTCGCCCAAGCACAATCGAGCCTATCTGACCGCTTGGTTGACCCACTACCAATCGACTGGGTGCATGGCGATATCGCTACGATGACATTCGAGCGATGCTCTGTTGTCGCAATCAACTTTACATTGATGTTCATCGAGCGAGAGAAACGCGAGAAATTGTTAAGCGATATCCATAATGCGCTTTGCCCAGGCGGCGCCCTCATTTTGGCGGAAAAGATCGTCCAAGAAGACGCACAATCACAAGAGACTCTGAACTCGCTGCATATGGAGTTCAAACGCGCCAACGGCTACTCGGAATTAGAAATCTCTGGAAAACGCCAAGCGATTGAAAACGTGCTTGTCCCTGAAACAGCCGACGCCCACATCGAACGACTGAGGCGTGTTGGATTTCAAGAAGTCACCGAGTTCTTCCACTGCCTCAACTTCAAGGCCTGGATCGCCATCGCATGATCACGATTAACGATGCATGGACTCACCCCGACCTCCCTTGGCTTCCTGAGCTTGTCACACGCCATCAATCGGTCATTGATCAACGACTCGGTCATGGTGATTTGAAACGTTGGTCAAAGGCTTTATCGAGCATCCCCGAAACCGACTCTAGCTCCGTAACACTCGGCCGCACGGTTGGCCTTGAACGCATACCAACCGGCACAGAACAGCAACTTGAAGGCGCGCTTCAGGGATTAATGCCCTGGCGTAAAGGGCCATTCAAGTTTGGTCCAATCGAGCTCGATACCGAATGGCGAAGCGATCTAAAATGGGATCGCCTACACACAAAAATCAATCTCGCAGATCACCGTGTCCTGGATGTGGGATCGGGATCTGGCTATCACCTCTGGCGCATGCTCGAAGCGGGCGCTGTCGAAGTCCTCGGAATTGATCCGAGCGTCTTGTTCCATTGTCAATTTGCAGCCATCAAAAGCTTACTGGGACACCCAAAAGCTGCGTCCCTTCCTGTGACACTCGAAGAGTTTGATGCAGGGATTCTCGATTTCGATACCGTGTTCTCAATGGGTGTTCTGTATCACCGCAAAGACCCGATCAATCATCTTGAGCAACTAAAACGATGGATCAAGCCAGGCGGCCAGCTGATCATAGAGACACTTGTGGTCGATGGCGACGAGACCACGTGTTTGGTTCCGCCGGATCGATACGCCCGCATGAATAATGTGTGGTTCCTTCCGTCGGTTTCCGCCTTGTCACGTTGGCTCGAACGCCTCGGTTTCGAATCAATCGAGTGTCTCGATGTGTCGGTCACAACGACAAACGAACAGCGCAAAACCGACTGGATGCAGTTTGAGTCATTTGAACATGCAATTGATCCCAACAATCACGCTTTAACCATTGAAGGATTGCAACGCCCGACACGTGCAGCTCTCCGTGCGGTGCTTCCTCAAACCTGAGTCGATCTCGCGTTTTAAAACCAAACTGTGCGACAATCGCGCCTTTCCTGAATGACGTCTCTGGAGTGACTTCAATGTTCCAACTCGACTTGGCCCCTGCCGATCCAATTCTCGGCCTAACCGAAACATTTAAAGCAGACACCCATCCCGACAAAATTAACCTAGGTGTCGGCGTGTATCAGGACGCGACAGGCAAGACCCCAATTCTAAAAGCAGTCACTCAGGCGGAGACACGACTTCTAGAAACGGAGATAGCTAAAAGCTACCTGCCGATCCCAGGTGTTACAGAACTAGCGGCCCACACACAGGAGCTGCTATTCGGAGCAGGACACGCAATCATTCAGGAAGGTCGCGCGAAAACCGCGCAAACCCCTGGCGGAACAGGTGCACTGCGCGTGGCCGCTGATTTCTTGTTGCGCGCTGCGCCTCGAGCGACTGTGTGGATCTCAAACCCAAGCTGGGCAAATCATCAGGCGATCTTCGAAGCGGCTGGACACCCTGTTAAAGACTATCGCTACTACGACAAGGCTTCACAAGGTCTCGACGGCGAAGGGCTTATGGTTGATCTCGAGCAGATGTCAGACGGTGATATTCTCATTCTTCACGGATGCTGCCACAACCCATCAGGTATCGATCTTGACCAAGCCGCATGGGAAGCAATCGCTGCTCAAGCGAAAGCCAAGAATCTGATCTGCCTAGTCGACTTTGCTTACCAAGGATTTGATGAAGGTTTAGAAGAGGACCGCGCTGGTCTCCACGTACTTCTAAATGCTGGTTTAGCGGTTTTGGTTACAAGCTCGTACTCGAAGAACTTTGGTCTCTACAGCGAGCGAATCGGCGCGATCACCATTGTCGAAGAAACAGCCAATGACGCAATCAACGCATTCAGTCACATCCAGGCCGCGATTCGAGCGATCTACTCAAGCCCTCCCGCACACGGCGGAAAAATCGTTGCAACGATTTTAAGTGACGCAAAAATGAAGGCGCTGTGGATACAAGAGCTTACGGTCATGCGAACTCGCATCAAAGAAATGCGCCAAGCCTTCGTACAAGGCATGGCAGATCGTCAGCAGGCTGTGGATTTTGATTTCATCAACCACCAAAAGGGGATGTTCAGCTTCTCAGGCCTGACCCAAGATCAGGTATTAAAGCTGCGTGCTGACAATCACATTTATATCGTCGGCTCAGGCCGGATTAATGTTGCTGGTATCACTCCTACCAACATCGATCCACTGTGCGACGCGATCGCCAAGGTTCTTTAATGGCTCAATTTGACCTCTATGGACTCGGTAATGCACTTGTCGATACCGAGTACCACGTCTCTGACGACCTGTTGAAAGCACTTGGTGTCGAAAAAGGCATGATGACCTTGATCGACGATGCGCGATTGGCTGCACTTGAAGAAGAACTCCGTGACCGCGGTGAATTGAAGAAGCAAGCCTCCGGTGGGTCAGCTGCGAACTCATTGATCGCGGCAGCCAATTTTGGATCCAAGGTGTTTTACAGTTGTAAAGTTGCTGATGACGAACTCGGCGCGTTCTACCACAAAGATCTCGTTGACTCAGGCGTTACCACCAACCTTGATCAGACCCTCGAACCAGGAACGACTGGACGGTGCTTAGTCATGGTGACAGAAGACGCCGAACGCTCCATGAATACCTTCCTTGGTATCACCGTTGATCTTGGTGCCAACGAGATCGATGAAGTAGCCTTAAAAGTTTCGAACATACTCTACATAGAAGGCTATTTGGCAAGCTCAGAAAAAGCGCGCGAGGCAGCTGTCCGGGCACATCAAGTTGCAAAAGACGCAGGGATCCAAGTGGCTCTGACATTCTCAGATCCTGCCATGGTCACCTACTACAAGGACCAGATGTCTCAGATGGTCGGCGATGGCGTCGATTTGCTGTTCTGTAACGAACAAGAAGCCATTACTTGGACAGGTGAAAACTCGATCGAGGGTGCGTTAAACGCACTATCAAAAACAGCAACGCGATGGGTCTGTACACGCGGCAAAGATGGTGCGTCAGTATTTGATGGAGCACAGCGCTTTGAAGTGCCGGGCCGCTCAGTTACACCAGTGGATACAAATGGTGCGGGCGATATGTTCGCCGGTGCCTTTTTATATGGACTATCAAGCGGTTGGGGTTTTGAAAAATCAGCGCGCTTTGGGGTACACGCATCAGGATATCTGGTCACCCAACACGGCCCGCGTCTCGGTCTTGCGAGCCATGCTGTATTACTTGAGGAGTTTGAGGCGACTCAATAAGTCGCCTCGGTCCATCACAGTTGGTGACGGTTTAAAAACTTCCAAATCATTGGGAGGGTGACTGTCGCTAGCGCAATTTTCACCAAGTCACCGAACAAGAATGGCG
>JAYNIS010000069.1:0-5600 GCA_038109325.1 Gammaproteobacteria bacterium
ATGCGCTCGACAGTCCCTACGCTGGTACCACCATATTTTTGAACGATTAACGCCATCGAACTTCCTAACTCAATTGTTCTTCAAGCCACCCAGACACTGACTTCAGTGCCTCTGGCAATGATGCAGGCTCAGTGCCTCCAGCTTGGGCCATGTCTGCACGCCCGCCACCGCGACCGCCGACCTGAGCTGCAACAAACCCAATCAGATCGCCAGCCTTGACGCGATCAGTCAAGTTGTCTGTCACACCCGCAATCAAATTCACTTTGTCGTCGCGAACGGTGGCAAGCACAACAATTCCCTGAGACAACCGATTTTTGACACGATCAAGCGTGTCACGTAGCGTTTTAGGGTCTTGCCCATCAAGACTTGCGACCAAACATTGCACCCCAGCAACTTCGATAACATCATCCAACAAATCGCCACCAGCAGCTGTTGCGAGCTTCATCTTTAACGCGTCCACTTCTCGCTCGGATGCTTTTAACCGCTCAGCCATTTGTTCAATCTTGGCGAGAACAGAGTCTGATCCTGTCTTCAACAGTGCCGCCGCCTGATCTAGGGTCGTTTCAATTGCGTGGATGTAATTCAGGGCGCCGTCGCCTGTCACGGCCTCGACTCGACGGACACCTGATGCGACACCACTCTCTGCGATGATTTTGAATAAGCCAATGTCACCAGTCCGAGCGACATGTGTGCCACCACACAATTCGACCGAAAACTCGCCCATCGACAGTACGCGGACCTCGTCGTCATATTTTTCACCGAACAAAGCCATCGCACCTGCGGCCTTCGCTTCTTCGATTGGCATGACCTGAGTGACCACATCTTCGTTGCGACGAATTTCGGTGTTGACCATCGCCTCAATCGCAGCGATTTCATCGGCTGTTACGGGTTGTGGGTGAGAAAAATCAAACCGGGTCCGTTCATGGGTCACTAATGAGCCTTTCTGAGTCACGTGTTCGCCAAGAACATTGCGGAGTGCGGCGTGCAACAAGTGAGTCGCCGAATGGTTTAATGCAGTTGCCTGACGTCTTGGACCTTCAACCCGCGCGTTCACGGTGTCGCCGACCCTCAGCTCACCCATCCTGAGCTTGCCTTCATGACCGAAGTGCGCACCGTATTTTTTCGTTACGCTAACTTGGAATGAACCACCAGCTGATGTCAGGGAACCAGAGTCCCCTTGTTGGCCCCCGCTCTCTGCATAAAATGGAGTTTGATTCAGCACCACAACACCAGTCTCACCGGCCGCAAGTGACTCAACCTGTTGACCGTCTTTCGCCAGCGCAACAACCACGGCGCCCGCATCAAGATAGGTGTAACCCAAAAACTCTGTCGATCCATCCAGATCAAAACGCACTTGACCTTCGGCCGCAAAGCTTGATCCTTGGCGCGACTTCTCGCGCTGCTCGGCCATCGCTTGATCAAACCCCTCGATGTCGAGCTCTAGGTCACGCTCGCGCGCTATGTCATTAGTCAAATCAACGGGGAACCCATGCGTGTCGTAAAGTCTGAAAATTAGCTCTCCAGGCAGTGTATTCCCTTTGAGAGAGGCAACTGCGTCTTCCAACACCTTCATGCCTGCATCTAGGGTCTTCGCAAACTGCGCTTCTTCCTGCTTCAAGGCAGCGACAATGCGATCTTCGTTATCACGCAGTTCTGGATACGCTTCTCCCATCTCAGCGACTAATGTGTGCACGATTTTATGGAAGAATGGTTGGTCGCAACTCAGCTTATGTCCGTGGCGAATCGCGCGACGAATAATCCGACGCAACACATACCCACGCCCTTCGTTGGATGGCAACACACCATCACAAATCAAAAACGAACAACTCCGGATGTGGTCGGCGATCACACGCAGTGACTTTGCTTCGAGATCGGTCGTATTCGTCACATCTGCGGCAGCCCTCAGTAGGGCCTGGAAAAGATCAATTTCGTAATTCGAGTGGACGCCCTGCATCACAGCCGCGATCCGCTCGAGCCCCATACCTGTGTCAACAGATGGCTTGGGTAATGGTGTTCGCGACCCATCTGCTGACTGTTCAAACTGCATGAACACCAAGTTCCAGATCTCGATATAGCGATCAAGGTCATCGTCTTCCGACCCTGGAGGTCCACCGGGCACATCAGGGCCGTGATCGTAGAAAATTTCACTGCATGGACCACACGGGCCCGTGTCACCCATCGACCAGAAATTGTCTTTATCACCTAGCCGCGAGAGGCGGTTCGGATCAACACCAATCTTTTGGATCCAAATATCTTCAGCCTCTTGATCTGAGTGGTGGACAGTCACCCAAAGTCGCTCTTTAGGGAGCCCCAAACGCTCAGTTAAAAACTGCCACGCAAAACGGATCGCGTCTTCTTTAAAATAGTCACCGAAGCTGAAGTTCCCCAGCATTTCAAAAAATGTGTGATGACGCGCCGTGTAGCCCACGTTCTCGAGATCGTTATGTTTGCCGCCAGCTCGCACACAACGCTGCGAGGTCGTGGCTCGATGATACGGACGCGTTTCCTCGCCCGTGAACACGTCTTTAAACTGCACCATCCCTGCGTTAGTGAACAAAAGTGTCGGGTCATTCCCCGGGATCAGGGGACTCGACGAGACGATGGTGTGGCCATTTTCCTGAAAATATTCAAGGAACTGCGAACGGATTTCAGCGCTTTTCATGGTTTTTCAAATGTCTGGAATTCAATTGAGGTGCAATGCTATCGGAAAATCGCGTCGACTGCTTCTGTTGCGTCCGAAAAATTAAATCCACGTGACGCTAAAAATCGAAGTGCTTTGTCACGTGTTGGGTCTTTTTTGCTGCGCATCCATTTCTCAAGCGCGGCAAGACACCGGTCAGCTTCACTGCACTCTGATTCATCGAAGAAATGACTCACCTCACTCGGATCGATTGCGTGTTGCGTAAGTTCTTGTTCGACTCGACGTCGCCCCTGCCCACGGAATAATCGGGATCGAATCAGCATTTCAGCGAATCGCACATCCGACTGCAGATTCAAATCCACTAGTCGATCAAGGAGCTCGTTCCGCTCTGGCTGAGAGAGCTCGGGGTGGTATGTTTTGAGTTTGCGATCAAGCTCGACCCGCGAGTGCTCTCGACGGGCCAAGCGATTAATCAATGTGTCAAATGGATCACTTGCCACCGCGTTGACGCATAGCCTCTAAGCGCGCAAACAGGCTGGATGTATCCCAACGACTGCCGCCCATGGATTGGACTTCGCCATAGAGCTGATCGACGGCTGCAGTAATCGGAAGCGCAGAACCATTTTTCCGCGCCTCGGCCAGACAAATCGATAGGTCTTTACGCATCCAATCGACCGCAAAACCATGCGCAAACTCGTCAGCAAGCATCGTCTTGTAGCGATTCTCCATTTGCCATGACTGCGCGGCACCTTTACTGATGACGTCCACAACCTTATGCGCATCAAGACCGGCCGCTCGAGCAAATGAGAGCCCCTCAGATAACGCCTCAACCAAACCAGCAATACAGATCTGGTTCACCATTTTTGTGAGCTGGCCGGCACCCACTTCACCCATCAGGGTGCATGCTCGTGCAAATGCATCAATCACCGGCGCAGCGCGATCAAAATGCGCCTGGTTTCCGCCGACCATGACAGTCAACGCACCATTTTCAGCGCCCTGTTGGCCCCCAGAGACTGGCGCATCCATGAACCCAATGTTGAGATCCTTAGAGGCTTCGCCTAATTCACGGGCCACTTCCGCACTCGCTGTAGTATGGTCAACGAATAACGCGCCTTCACTCATCCCTGCAAACGCACCGTCATTACCAAGCGTGATGCTACGTAAGTCATCATCATTACCGACACAGGCAAAGACGATCTCTTGGCTGACGGCTGCTTCTTTGGGAGTTGCAACAGCTTTTCCACCAAATTCAGCGGCCCACTTCTCTGCTTTTGCGACCGTTCGGTTGTATACCGTGACCTCATGGCCTGCTTTAGCAAGGTGCCCAGCCATTGGATATCCCATAACACCCAATCCTAAAAATGAAACTTTCATGTGGAGTCCTTTATCGTTGTGTTAGTCGTGTAGTAAACCTTTGGAAGATAGCTTAGCCTCCAAAGGATGTGTCGTGGGCCATTCCATGGGGGCTAGCATCGCCTGAATCCAGTCAGGCGTGACCTCTTCAACCGTTTTAAAACGCCACTGAGGATTTTTATCTTTATCAATCAAGAGTGCTCGAACACCCTCGCACCACTCACCATCAGACAGGAGACGCATCCCAAGATCGTGCTCTTGTAATACCGCCTTAGAGAGGTTTTGATATTTCGCCCGCAGATGTTGGTAGCCCGCAACAAGCACGGCCCCAGGACTTGCCTGTTCGAGTCCGACAAAGAGTTCGGGAAACTCATGATGCCATTGTTGCATCGTCTGCCAGACGGCTCGTGGTGACTGATGACGGATGCTGTTACCCAATCTCGCACCGTTCTGTTCCCAAGGCCCTTGTGTTGGCGATTCTGATGTTGCCTCATAGAGGATCGCTCCAATCTCTGATAGCGCTGCTTCTTTCGAAGAATATGTTAGGCCAAGAACTGCCTCGAACAACGCCGGCTTTTCAGCGCGTGGTAGGAGCCAATCAGCCAAGTTCAACCAGCATCCATCGGCGGCAGCCACGGTGGAGCCGCTCATCGCCAGGCAGATACCTAAGCCATTGGGAACACGATTTAAGAACCAACTACCACCGCAATCGGGCACAAAACCGATCCGTACCTCAGGCATGGCCAGATTTGAATGCTCAGTCACACAACGGATATCTGCGCCCTGGAAAACGCCCATGCCACCGCCCATGATGTAACCATCACCCCATGCAAAGACTGGTTTTGAACAGTAACGAAGCGACACATCTAACAGATATTCATCCGCCAGATAATCTGCAGAATTTGTCAGATCAGTAAGACCACCCGCCTGGCCGTTATTCGTGACATCGCGAACATCACCCCCAACACAGAACGCTTTCTCAGCAGACGACTCAATCCAAAGCGCTTTGATATTCGGATCTGATTCGACTGTCTCAACAACCTGCAACAATTCACGTATCATCACGTGGTCGAGCGCGTTTAAGGCTTTGGGCCGATCCATCACAGCGACCCCAAGGACACCTTCTGCTTTGTTGAGGGGAATGGTATGAAAACGAACTGTTGGCTCTGACATCAAATCTCCATTGAACATAAAGATATCTTTATATTATTATATGCGTCATGTGGACATCTTATGACAACTATATTGACGCATTAAAGGCTATAGCTGAACCAACACGGTTCAGATTGACGCGTTTGTGCGCCCAAGGCGAACTGACTGTATCAGAACTGATGCGGATTGTCGGCCAATCACAGCCACGTGTGTCACGTCATTTGAAACTACTTCAAGATGCTGAGGTCTTAGAAAGCTTCCGTGAACAGCATTGGGTGTTTTACCGAGTCGCACAAAATGTGCAATGCCAACAACTGGTCTCCGATCTATTAGATCAACTACCAGCTGACGATGATTTGATGGAACTCGACCAAGCCCGCCTGAATGAACTGCGTGATGCTCGAGCAAAACTCTCCGAAGAATTTGTCGAAACTGAGGTGCCCGATTGGCTCAG
>JAYNIS010000070.1:0-5534 GCA_038109325.1 Gammaproteobacteria bacterium
AGAACGCCAACATACCCTTGAAAATCATGCCGGTGAATGGATCCATAATTATTTTGCCCGAGGCCCCGGTTATCATCCCGATGACCATTGCGCCTAACAACAAAATCTGCGCGCCTTCGGTGAAAGATTCCTTCAGCACAACCAAGAAACCTTGATGCTCTTGGCGCGCCTCCTGAGTCCGATATAAATTCGCCATGAGAATTGCAAAAATGATGGCTGGCGACTCCATTAAAGCCATCGCGGCTGCCATATGTCCGCCATACTCCAGGCCATTGGTCTCCAAAAACTGGGTTGCAGTGATAAAAGTCACGGCAGAGACAGAACCGTACGTCGCTGAAATCGCTAATGCATCCAACGGTTTGATGACACGCTTCAGAACCACGAAGCTTGCAAATGGGACAAGCAAAGCGAGACCCACCGCAAAGACCAGATCCCGCAATATCGCTGGATTAAAACCACTCTCCGCTAGCGAAAAGCCACCCTTGAGACCAAGCGCCATCAATAAGTAAAGCGATAAAAACCGGGCGATCGCACTCGGTATTTCGAGATTGGATCTGACAAGACCCGCGAACAAACCGAGGATAAAAAACAGAACGCTGGGGTCGAGAAGTGGACTCGATCCCATTACTCTCTCACCGAACATTCAGGGCAGGTGACATAAATCACATGCGTATGATCGACGATTTCACAGCCATGGTCTTTGGCGATCCTTTCCTGCAGTGCTTCGATCTCGGGACTGACATACTCAATCACCTGGTGACAGCGAACACAGACCATGTGATCGTGATGATCATCAGGTTTCAACTCAAACACACTGGTTGTGGCATCGAATTGATGACGTTCCACAAGGCCGGCCTCTTCAAATTGGGTCAACACGCGATAAATCGTCGCCAAATTTACGTCAACGCCTGACTCGTACAACTTTCGATACACCACTTCAGCCGACATATGCTCGCCTTCATTCGAAAGCAATAACTGCAATACATGGATCCTTGGCAACGTCACTTTTAGACCGGCTTTTTTTAATTCGTCTGTTTCGTATTGCATGATCAATGGACTCATCGGCTAGGCATCTTTATCATTCTGCCAAGAAATTCCTCAGGAAGATATTGATGCGACTGATTTCGATTCACGTTCTTATTGCTACCACTGTACTCACGGGGTGCAGCTTCCCCGGTGTGCACAAAAATCCTGTCAAACAAGGCAATCAACTGATCCCAGAACGTATCGAGCGATTAGAGGTTGGGATGTCGAGAGATCAAGTCCAGTTCCTGCTTGGCTCACCGATCACAGTAAACACATTCAATCCAAATCGATGGATCTATCTCGAACGCATCGATTTTGATGGCGAGGTACAACAAAACACCTACCTGATTGTGAACTTTACGAACGATCAAGTTTCTGCAATTCAGCGCGAGTCCGGCGGCTCTCCTTCGGATCCGCTATTAAAGATCGATACAACTCCACCCGATCGCCCGGATGAAGGATCGTGGTGGTGGCCGTTTTAACGCGGACGCCGAACACTCCCATCGGAATTGTCTCGAGATCAATTTCCGGGAACAGCTCAGCAAAACCTGAAAGTTCCGCAGCCTGGAAGACAGTCGTCCCCTCTGGAACATCGAGATCGACCACATGCTGTTGGTCAGGCTTCGCATAGGCCACTTGCACTTTCATGATCTATCACCCATACAACTGATCAGCACGATCACAGAACGCGTCAACCAAACTTCCTGCGATTTGCGAGAACAGGGCACCAATTACCATTGCAATTAGTTTGCCGGCAAATTCAAATTCGAGATCAAGACTCACCCGGCACGCATTCTCTCCAACAGGCTCAAAACGCCAATGTCCTGATAACGACTTAAATGGGCCATCAACCAGAGATAAATCAATCCGCTCGGGAGGCGTCAGGGTGTTTTTCGTCGTGAACGCCTGTCGAACACTGCCTTTCTGAATCGATAACTCACCCACAATAGTTGTATCAGATGACTCGACCACTCGTGCAGCACCGCACCAGGGGAGGAAATCGGGATAGCGCGCAAAGTCATTGACCAGTTCAAACATTTGCTCTGGAGTATGAGACACTAGAGCTGATCTCGTTATTTTAGGCATCAATTCCTCAATCGCCGTTTGACGAAACGGCAAATATACGTAAAGTCGCCCGCCATGGCCAAAAAATCGAACAGCAATAGCAATCAAATCGCTCAAAATAAACGAGCCCGCTTTGACTACCACATCGACGAAACATTCGAGGCTGGCATGCAGCTTCACGGCTGGGAAGTGAAATCGATCCGCGCAGGAAAAGCGAACCTAAGTGACACCTACGTTATCATTCGTAATGGCGAGGCATATCTTTTAAATTCACAAATCACACCTCTAGATTCAGCGTCAACCCATGTCATTGCTGATCCTACGCGCATGCGAAAGCTGCTTCTCCACAAAAAAGAGCTCGCAACGATTCATGGCGCATTAAGCCAGAAGGGACATGCTTGCGTTCCCCTTGAGATGTATTGGAAAGGCCCGCTTGTCAAGATCAAAATTGGGCTTGCGCGCGGTAAGAAACAACACGACAAACGCGACACTATCCGTGATCGCGAATGGAATATTGAGAAGCAGCGCGCTGTTCGCCATCGTGTTCGGTAATGTCTGACTCAGACTGGATCAAACTCACTCTTCTGTGTCTAGCTGGAGCCACCTCGCCAGGGTTGTCCTGGCTACTAATTTTATCCATGTCCGCGAGCCGGGGGACAGCCGTTGGCATCAGTGGTGCACTTGGGCACGGTTTGGGTATCATGGTGTTTGCATTGACAACGGTCTTCGGTCTATCTGCCCTCCTTCTCGCTCTACCAGAACTGACAATCGCATTGACCCTTCTCGGAATCGGGCTTCTGGTTTATTTCGGGTATCAGTTAGTCATGGCTGGCGACATGCCGCTACCCGACAAATTAACAACCCAGGGTGGTTTTATTGCCGGATTTTCGATTGCGATCGTGAATCCCAAAGTCCTGGTTTTTTTCTTGGCTGTCTTCGGACCCTTTGTCGATCCTCAACACAGCTTCCATACACAGCTCACCATGGGCGCGTTAGCCGGCGGCATTGATGCCTCTGTCTATATCGGCGTGGCACTCACAGGCACCGCGCTCAAACAACGGCTCGAAGGTGGACGCATTCAGCTCGTCAATCGACTGATCGGCATCCTGTTGATTGCCGCTGGTGTTTGGATTTTCATGCAAGAGATTTCAAATTTCCTCTAAATAACAGATAATCAATCGCTCGGGGACGATATGGATTCGACGCCGGTTACAAAACCAAATGTGCATGCCGAGTAGTTCTGCAGTGCTCGTAAACCCAACTGTGGACTCGTTAGCTATAACTGCCAACGACGAAAACTACGCTCTAGCAGCTTAAGCTAGACCCTGGGTGGGGATCGTCTCTGGTCTTCATCAACAGGGTTCGAAACAGAGACTCGCTTCAACGCTGTGTTCGGGGTTGAGAAGCTAAACTTTTAACTGGACTCGGAAAGGCGATCCCTGTGCGTTGGGAGACCCGGACTTAAATTGAAAAACGCGACTAAGCATGTAGAGCGTTTGGCAGCGGACTGACGGACGCGGGTTCAAATCCCGCCGTCTCCACCAAACAATGAAAAGGCGCCCAACTGGCGCCTTTTTAATTCAAGCAATCATATGCTGGAGGGATAACGCTTGATGAATGACATCACAACATTTTTCGAGAAACTTCGAACGGCTCCTGAATATATCCTTTTTTCCGAGGTGATTGCCCTGATCGATGCGCACTACGATCACACTCCCACAGAATTCGTGAATGGCGCGATAACGAACCAGGCGTCAGAAAACCAAGGATCGGCCAAAGTGTTTTCCTTTGCCCAACTTCACAACCTTAACGAAACAGAGACCTTGAACTGCTTCGCTGAACATTTTCGTGCGGTCAAGGCAGACCCAACAGGTACTGCGCATCAAAATATCCGACAATTCATGGCTAATGGTTGGGCTGGGATTCAGCTATCAGGTGTTTGTTTGACCGCTAGATCGTGAACCAGCGGCGAAATAAAACCATCAAAAACCATAAACTTCTTCAGGCACTTCCAGCATGGAATTGACTCTACTATTCCAGCAGCGCCAGCAGACGAACCATTAAAAGCATCATAAAATGAAAAGTTCTTCCATTTTGGTAGCGTAACCAATTTTGTGGTACCGTTCGCGCCTCTATTTTGCCCCCAGATCTTTTGCGGAGAGACACTATGACAGATCGCACAGTATGCGGCGGCCTTCAGGTTGCTAATGAGCTTTATCGCTTTATCAACGACGAAGCGATTCCGGGTACCGGCATTAACGCCTCAAAGTTTTGGGAAGGGCTTGATTCGTTGATCCACGAGCTTGCTCCAGTCAACCGAGATTTAGTTGCAAAGCGCGATGTTATCCAAGAAAAAATTGACGCATTTCATAAGGCCCGTCAGGGTCAAGCTCATAACGCCGCAGAATACAAAGCGTTCTTAGAAGAAATTGGGTATCTACTGCCTGAACCTCAAAATGTTGCGATCTCTACAGATAACGTGGATCCAGAAGTCGCGACAACCGCAGGGCCTCAACTTGTTGTGCCTGTGATGAACGCCCGCTATGCACTGAACGCAGCAAACGCACGTTGGGGTAGCCTTTACAACGCTCTCTACGGGACAGATGTCATTTCAAATAGCGGGGACGCGGCCCCGGGACTGGAATACAACCCGATCCGTGGCGAGAAGGTGATTACGTTCGCAAAGACATTCCTTGATAAAAACTTTTCACTGGAGAATGGATCACACGCGACTGCTACCTCATACAAGGTGATTGATGGCGTCCTGAGAATTCACACACCTACTGGTTTAGTCGGTCTAAAAGACCCTCAAAAATTAGTTGGTTATATAGGCGATGCGGCTGCACCGACCGCAATAGTATTGAAGAATCACGGACTCCACGTGGAGATTCAGTTCGATAAAACAAAACCTGTTGGTAACTCAGACCCGGCGGGCATCGCTGACATACTCATGGAATCCGCGCTCACAACAATTATGGATTGCGAAGACTCTGTTGCTGCCGTTGATGCGCAAGACAAGGTGGTTGTCTACCGGAATTGGCTTGGGTTGATGAAAGGCGATCTGACCGAGTCTGTTTTTAAGAATAATAAAAATATTGTGCGCCGACTCAATCCGGATCGGCACTATGCCGGCGTTGATGGTTCTGAAATAACACTCCCCGGACGGGCGTTGATGTTCGTCCGTAACGTGGGTCACTTGATGACCAACGAGGCAATTTTAGACAACGAAGGGAGAGAGGTTCCTGAAGGTATACTTGATGGAGTCTTCACAACATTAATTGCTATCCACGATCTTAAGAGCACCAAGGACAAAAATTCGAGGGCTGGGTCGGTTTATATCGTAAAACCAAAGATGCATGGGCCTGAAGAAGTTAGCTTCGCAAATCGTCTTTTCGGTGCCATTGAAGATCTACTTGATCTGCCACGCTACACAGTCAAGATGG
>JAYNIS010000071.1:0-1380 GCA_038109325.1 Gammaproteobacteria bacterium
ATGGATATCGCGAATCGATTACGCGATGCAGGTATGGAATTCGTTGATGCGCCAGTATCCGGTGGCGTATGGGCGTCTGAAGAAGCTCGTTTGATCGTCATGCAGGGCGGGCACCCGGATGTATGTGAGCGAGCAAATCAAGTCATCGACTGTTACGCAAAAGCGATTACTCGTGTCGGCGAGGCCGGGCACGGGCAAATTGCCAAGCTCAGTAATCAGATTGCACAGACCATTACCATTCAAGGTGTGGCTGAGTGCCTGACTTTCGCAAAAAATTTAGGTGCCGATCCAGAGGCTGTGTTTGAAGCAATCAAAGACGGGATGGGTGGAAGTCAGATGATGGCGCTGATGGCTCCGAAAATGATCGCGGAAGACTTTAATGCCGGAATCGAGGCGCGACTGCATGCGAAAGACGTGGGTATCGCACTTGACACTGCAAAGGCTCAACAACTTCCTCTACCCTGCCTAGAGTTCGTCGCAAGCCAATACGAGGCGATCATGGATCAGGGCCTAGGCACACACGATTCAGCCATTCTTTTCGAGATGCTGAGACGATTAAAGTAGGGTTAATCTACCCGCTGCATCACAAAAGCGCGCTCCTGGACGAAAGCGCCTGGAGCGCGGTTGGTCCCATGCGCAAAGCCCTGGCCCTCGAGGCGTCCTCGAAGATCTTTATTGAATTCCGGTGAACCACAAATCATCACTCGATCGTCTTCAACCGACCAGGGTTTAAGTCCCAAATCGGACCATAATGCGCCACTCTCAATCCGCTCGGTGATCCGTCCTGGCGTTTGAAACGGCTCACGGGTTACCGTTGGATAGTAGGTGATGGGAAGCGAGGATAAGAGATCAGCGTAGGCAAGCTCATGGATGGTTCTCGCTGTATGCGTCACGATGACTTGTTCATACTGCTCAAAGGTTTTTGGGTCTCGGACGATCGAAAGAAACGGTGCGAGACCTGTCCCGGTTGCAATGCACCATAGTCGTTTACCCGGCTTTAGATTGTCGAGAACTAGTGTCCCTGTTGGGCGGTCGCCGACCTCAATCTGGTCACCCTCTTGAATATCCTTAAGTCGTTCAGTCAGTGGGCCACCGGGAACTTTGATTGAGAGAAATTCGAGATGTTCTTCATGAGGCGCCGAGACAATACTGTACGCACGAAGCACATCATCATCAGCCATCCCGATCATCGTAAATTGACCGGCCTTAAACGGGCGGATTTCTGGGCTACGCGTCGTTTTAAACGAAAACAAAGCATCAGAATAATGCTTCACATACAGAACGGTTTCTAAATTCATTTAAGTTGTAAATCCTTCATCTGGTTCATGCTCGACTACCGGCGCGATTTAGAATCAAGTGAGTGTGTAAAAGCATATGTGT
>JAYNIS010000071.1:1480-5490 GCA_038109325.1 Gammaproteobacteria bacterium
GGGTCTTGCACCACCCTGAAATAATTCGCGAATCACTTCTCCAGCCAAATTAATAGGGTCTATTATAAAATTTTCAGGGCCTTAAGCTCATCAGATAGCATTACAGGGTCATCCGTAAACACCGAATCAATCAGATCGATGGGCAGTGACTTGAGCTGTCGAACCGAATTCACGGTGTACGCACAGACCTTCAACCCTCGATCAATGGCCGATACCACTGATTGACAGTCCAGATGCTCAATATCTAAATGTAACGATGTCAGTCCGAGCGAATCGAGGCTCTCAAGCGCTACATCTGACAACCTCTCGGCAGCAAGGCCCACCTCAAGATCAGGTCGCCGGTCACGAACCACTTCAATGGCATCCAATGAGAACGAAGACAAACGGACCTGCGATGCCAACAACCCCGACTTATCAAACGCGTGTAGTGCTGCATCAACGACACGGTCGATTTCCCGGTCGTGGACTTTGATCTCAAGATGGACAAATAGATCGTGGCTCGCCGCCTCACGCATCCAATCCTCGGCAAGTGGGATGTATTGGGTCGGCCCAGTGTGGTGCGTGATAAGTGGGATTTGGATAAGTTGGTGGCTCGTAAGTGATAAGATAGATCTCGGATCACCTGTCATCCGTCGCAAGTATCTATCATGAAAAATCACCGCGATGCCATCTGATGCGACAGAGATGTCGCATTCGATCTGTTTAATATGATGAGATGCCGAGTAGTGGACCCCCGCGATTGAATTTTCGGGAACTCGATTAGCAGACCCACGATGTGCAATACAGTCCATGATCACTCTAGAGCAGAATTCGACAGATTTTTTAGACCTCGGTTACTTCGACTCGCACAGCCAGATTGTAGTCACCATGTCCCAGTTCAGCTCGGGATCTTTTTCGGCAAGCCGGCGTAATGTTGAGGCTCGAAATGTTGTTTCACCCATGCGACCGCTAAATTTGTCAAGATGGAAGAATCGCGAATACAGGATATTCACACGCCGTGTCGCCATGGTCAGCAAGCCGTCGGAGTTGACAATCAGCGCAAGAGGATCGAGTGAACCTAGTTTCTGATGTTGCCACGCGACTGTTCCATCGGCTTGCGGCATGAATGTTAAATCTTCACGTTCTGGACTGTCGTGACGACACACCCAAGTTTCAGCAAGGACGATCTGGCTCATCAAAAGACTCAGGATGATACAAAGTATTCGCACAATTATTCCTCCGTTGACTGTCAATCGGTCAAAGCCACCAAAACATGATAGCGAAACTAGTGCATTCGACCATGACTTGCTTGCAGTCACATCTAAACCTGTGCAGGATACTGTGACCAAGGTGGTAAATAACGACAAGGATCGTCACTGACCCGAATACTCAGGAGTAAGTGATGAATACAAACCACAATCAATCAGGTACTTTCTATCCGCACCAAATGTCGAAAGACGAGTTTGTGCGTTGGTGGAAGCAAATCAATGATCAATCTTCAGAAACACCGGAAAAGGCTCCGGGAGTCATCTATCTTGGACAAGATTCGATTGAGGAAGCAGATTCTCTGTAATCAGGTCGCCGATGCTTCACCAGTTTAAGGCATCGGATCAAACACAACTCACCTATTACGACAGCGGCCACGGACGGCTCGTACTGTTTCAGCATGGCTTTGCGATGGATCATCGCCAGATTCTTGAAGTCTGGCCTGAGCTACAGGATATCCGACTGGTCTGTCTCGATACGCGTGGCCATGGTCTTAGTGATTTAGGTGACCCAGTCGGGATGTCATTTCAACGTGCTGTGCAAGATATTCGTGATCTGATTACACATCTTGGTGAAACACCAAAGATCGTCGGTGGCACATCACTCGGCGCTGCGCTAACGATGGAGCTATCACGATACATCAGCATCGAGCACTTGATTATTTCCCGACCGGCCTTCTCAGCCGATGGTGATACTTCGCATTTTGATGTGTTTCGAGCGCTACGCGACATTTTCAGAACCGAGCCGCAAGAGCGATGGGCGATGTGTCTTGAACAACAATCTGAATTCCAAGCACTCGAGTCAATTGCCCCGCGTAACCAAGAAACGTATCGGCGACTACTTGAGCACCCGAGGCTCGAGGAACTCATGGTTTGGATGGATGCGCTTGAATTTGAATCAATGACTCTGAATTCCTCTGACCTCAAACTGCTTAACTGCAAAACCAATGTAATTGCACGACGGGAGGACGCACTTCATCCTGCACATTTGGCTGAGGCATTCGCAGAACTCATCCCTCAGGCACAGCTTCATTTCGTAGAATCATGCTTATCTTCAGATGACGCGTATCGTGACTCGATGCGAAGCGTATTGAAAACGATTCTAACGCGCTAAAAACGATAGCCCGGAAAAGGTTTTAGATTTGTGTGTGCTGGCAAATACAGCGGGTGTTTTGGCTCACCGTTTTGGGTGACCCCAAAACATTGCGGATCAGCAAACCGCTCGACCAATTCATACCGAAATGGGCAACGATTCGCACCTGCACCCCAGGCGAGGATTAACGTTTCAGTGCTTGCGACCGTTTCCTGGATAATCGATTGGTTTTTATTCGATAAACGGCGTGTGTGTTTTCCTAGCTTTTCGGGATACGGCGTTGACTCAGGTATCAAGTTGATCAACCAGTAACCGCCAAAACCTTGAGCGCAGAGAAATCCTAGGAGGCGACGATTGGTTGGGTCGTCCAACTGATCATCCGCAATGGATGGATTGAGGCCGATCACGCATGCAATAGGCCCCTGTTCCCAAAATCGACCCAGCCGATAACGCCGCCGCCTGCACGGCGACCATTCACTGAGTCGCTGAACAGACTTAGGCGTCAGCTGTTAATCCCGTCGCCTTGATTGCGGCAATTGCTAACTCTTCATCGTTATCTGAAGTATCGCCTGTCACGCCAACCGCTCCAATGATTGCACCTGAATCATCACGAACTAACACGCCACCAGCAACTGGAACCAACGAACCGTTACAGAGTGCATTCATAGCTTGGATAAAATACGCTTGCTGTTCTGCTCGCTCACCAAGTTTTCGACTGCTCAAACCCATCATCACAGCGCCATGTGCCTTGCCTTTCGCAAGATCTACTCGAATCGGGGACGCACCATCTTGACGTTGAGCAGCAACCACTGCTCCTCCGGCATCAACAACGACAGCCGTCATTGGCTTTAAATCGTTACGCTTTGAAGCAGCATCAATGATGTGGTTGACAATGTGATTGGCGGTTTTTAGATCAAGCATTCTAGACTCCTTTGTAAGCCGTACATGATGAGGCATCTTTCTGAAGTTTCAATTGTTTGAAATTTTTTCATGTGATGTATTGACAAAATGGTTACCCAAAAATCCTGTGGATAACTTTTTGGATAAAAACTGAAGCATTTGCTTGAGCTCCCGTCCCACGTGTACTTCAAGCGTTTGAACAAATTTTGAACATTAAAATTAAATTTATGTTATTCAATTAGTTATAAGTTATACCTCGATATATTTTCACAAAAAACACCGAAGCGATTCTTTTGCAAAAATCACAAAGCTTGACTAATGAACTGTGGACACTAGAACCCGCATACTTGTCAAATGTTATGCCAGATCACCCGCGCATACGACCAAAGACTCGCTGGTTCTATGAGGGGGAAAGGGGAAGCAGTAGATCGCTTAACCTGATAAATTTTTGGACGATTGCCGAGGAAACAACGACTCCCTCTGGACTAGCCAACGAGATTGGCCGCTCCGCAAGAGGTGCGGGTACTTTTTTCCAAGGATTAAGGAAGACATATGAAACCATCAGAATTTAAAGTTTGCGGAAACTGATGAAAATGACACAAAAAGATGCTGAATCAACGCTTTGACTGAAGTCACGCATGATCCAATACTACAAGAAAGGCGAACGCAAAGGGGAGAAGTTCGCAATTCCCAAGGCAATCGAACTGGCAGGTTATTTCCTCACCCTCGGCGTTGAGTCTTACTCAGGCCCCGAAATCGACAAGAAAAAGGCC
>JAYNIS010000072.1:0-5407 GCA_038109325.1 Gammaproteobacteria bacterium
GGAAATTCCAGAATTTTTCGTAATGCCATGGTATCTCTGAGATCTAAGATTATGTTCAAGACTTCAGATTGTAACCGAACTAGCCTCGTCGCCGCACTGTTCCTGTGTATGCTTTTCTGCCAAGTGCCGCCTGCAGTCGCACATAATTCGAGAGAATGTTTCATGTGAAACATCAATCTCAACATCTCAACGACTATGTCTATGTCAACGTGTTGGATGATGGCAAAACGGCAGAATTGATCGCGACCGCAAATAGCCTCAGTTCCTCGAGCGCCATTCATCGCTCAGCGTTAAAATTGCTCAATCACAAAATGTTGAAACCGGCTATTCCATTGAACCAGCCTCTATTTGTTGACAGTCAATCTGGTCTTTTGACTGGATGTCGATATGGCTACATTGACTATGTCAGTGCTCATGGCTTGCGAGATGGGAGTGTAGTTACAGTGGGGCTTCAAACGATAATAACGGCAGCATTTCGCATTTTGACCGTTAAAGACCAAAGAGCATTTGGTGTTTATGATGCACAGGCAGCCGAATTGGATTACACATGATTTTTGCAGACGATCTTACAAAAAATGCCCGCTTGTTACTGGCGGGCGGTGTGTTAGCGATACCGACAGAAGGTGTTTGGGGTCTCAGTTGCGCGATTTCAAAAGAGCATTCCATTGAGCGCATTTTGAGGTTGAAGCAACGTGATCCTGCTAAAGGGTTGATAACGCTGGTCGCTACTTTCGATGAATTGGCACATTGGTTTGCATGTCCGGTTTTAGAAGTCGCTCGAGACGAGGTGGGTAGGCCGTCAACTTGGATTATTCCAGTGAACTCTGATTGTCCGAAAATTTTAACGGGTGGTCGTGATTCGATGGCTGTGCGTCGCGTGACAATGCCGAGCCTTGTCCGATTGATCGATTATGTCGGCCCATTGGTTTCGACATCCGCGAACCGGTCAGGCCGACCTGCATTTCAATCACGATGGCAGGTCATGAATCAGCTGGGCCATGCTGTCGATTATGTTGCCCGCGGTCGTACACAGGGGTACCGAAAACCAAGTACCATCCGAGATATGCAAACAGGAACAATCATTAGGGATTGATTAGATGACAGATTGTTACGCTGTGAAATCCTATTTACTTGGGCTCCAAGATACGATTTGCGACGCGTTAGAGGCTGAAGATAGCCAAGCGATATTTCAACAAGACCAATGGAGCCGTGAAGAGGGTGGTGGCGGCCGTTCCCGCGTGATGGCCGATGGTGCAGTGTTTGAGAAAGCAGGTGTCGGATTCAGCCACGTGAGGGGGTCAACGTTGCCTCCATCAGCAACTGCGGCTCGTCCCGAGCTTGCTGGACGATCATGGCAGGCAATGGGCGTGAGTCTCGTTATTCATCCAGAGAATCCGTATGTCCCAACATCGCATGCAAACGTGCGGTTTTTTGTGGCTGAAAAGGATGGTGAAGACCCTGTGTGGTGGTTTGGTGGCGGATTCGACTTAACGCCGTTTTATCCGATTGACGAGGACTGTGTTCACTTTCACCGAGTAGCCAAAGATGCAATCGATCCATTTGGTGCGGACTACTATCCAAGATATAAAAAAGCTTGCGACGTATATTTTTATTTGCCGCATCGTGATGAAATGCGTGGTGTCGGTGGGCTATTTTTCGATGATTTTAATGAACTGGGTTTCGATCAAAGTTTCGCTTTTATGCGGGCGGTTGGAGACGCTTTCGTCCCTGCATATGTGCCAATCGTAAGTCGTCGTAAAGAGATGACCTTTGGAATGCGTGAGCGTGAGTTCCAGCTCTATCGACGCGGCCGCTATGTTGAGTTCAACTTGGTGTATGACCGAGGAACACTCTTTGGGTTACAAAGCGGGGGCCGGACAGAATCTATTCTGATGTCGATGCCGCCGCTAGCGCGCTGGGAATACGGCTACGTTCCAGAGAGCAATACGGATGAGGCGAAGCTGTTTGAATACTTAAAACCAAGAGAGTGGTTATGAAGTATCAGTTCGCAGTTTTTGGCGATCCGATCGGACATTCAAAGTCTCCTGAAATTCACCGGCGCTTTGGGGAACAGCTGTCTCTCGATGTCACCTATGACAAAGTTCAAGTGAAGGAGAGAGATTTCGAATCCGAAGTTGCTCGTTTTTTTGCAGACGGCGGCAATGGCTTGAGTATTACGGTGCCCCATAAGTGGGCAGCCTTTCAGATGGCAAGTTCACTCTCTGATGAGGCATTACTTGCAGCTGCGTGTAATACATTGATGCCCCTCGACAGCGGGTTGTATGGCCACAATACCGATGGTCTCGGATTGCTGGATGATTTAGAGCGGCTTGGATGGTCTCCGACAGACCGACGCATATTAATCTTGGGCGCAGGGGGCGCGGTTGCTGGTTGTCTTGGGCCGCTCGTCGCAAAAAATCCTACTGAAATCGTGATTGCCAATCGGTCGATTGATAAGTTGGAGCGTTTGGTTAGTCGTTATGACCAAGAAGTTCGCGGTATTGCGTTCTCTGAACTGGATTCACAGGGTGAGCCGTTCGATTTAGTGATTAATGGAATATCAGCAGGATTGTCCGGTAGCACGGGAGTTGAGCTGACTGATCGAATCGTCAGCGCAGATGGTGCATGCTACGACCTCGTGTATGGACTCGATGAGACTCCATTTTTGAAAATGTGTCGTTCACTGACAGATCAACGGGCTGACGGTTTGGGTATGCTTTTGGCCCAAGCAGCGCGCCAGTTTGAATTGTGGACCGGAATCTATCCCGATCCCTTTGATCAGCTTGTTGATTTCGGTCGCGCCCATGATGCAAGGGCGTTTTGATATACTACTGACCTTTTGAGAGACCCTCATGGCTAAACCTCTTCCATTAGCTCGTCTTGGTGTCGTTGGTGGCGGACAGCTTGCTCGGATGCTGGCACCGGCTTGTAATGCGCATCATGCTCAGATGACTGTCTTGGATCCGATGCATAATTCGCCTGCTGGTCAGGTCGCATACGGTCAAATTCAGGGTGCACTTCATGATCCGGCTGCCCTGCAAACATTGTGCGAACAATCCGATATTGTGACCTTTGATCTCGAAAATGTGGGTGCTGATATCTTGATGACCCTTTTTGATCAGGGTGTTCAGATGGTTCCCACACCAGCGACGATTCGTTTAATCCAAAATAAGTTTGAACAGAAGCGTCATTATCAAGCCAGTGGGATCCCTACCGCTGAATTTATTGATATTGGGGATGATCCAGACTTTGCTGTGGTTGAAGCATTCGGTTTGCCCTGTGTGCAAAAGGCTCACACAGGCGGTTATGACGGCCGTGGGGTACACGTCATTCGGTCTGCTGATGACTGGGATAGACGCTTGAAAACAACAAGCTTTCTCGAAAAGTTTGTTTCTGGTGGGACAGAGTTAGCGGTCATGGTGGCGCGACGAGCATCAGGTGAAATGGTAGCTTATGATCCGGTTGAAATGGTTGTCGATCCAATATTGAATCTGCTCGATTACCTGGTTGCCCCCGCGCGAGTCAGTGATGCTTTGAGGCTACAAGCACAAGAGCTTGCTAAACAGACAGTCGAGTCTTTTGGTACCCATGGTCTTTTCGGAGTCGAACTGTTTGTGACGGATAATGGCGATTTATTGGTCAATGAAGTCGCGCCACGTGCACATAACTCTGGGCACCACACCATCGAAGCGTGTGTGACCAGTCAGTTTGAAAATCAGTTACGGGCGTGTTTGGACTTGCCGCTTGGAGCGACAGAGCTTCGCGGTGTCGCGTTGACTGCTAATTTGGTTGGAGAGCCAGGTTTTGTCGGGTCACCAGTGATTGAAGGGTTGGACGAGTTGTCCCAGATCCCTGATGCGCACATTCATCTCTATGGAAAGGATGAGTGTCGTCCAGGCCGAAAGATGGGACACTTAACCTTGATTGGTAAAAACCACGATGAATTGATTCAACGATTAGGATCGGTTCGAAACAGCCTAATTATACGAGGAGATACGCCGCAATGACGGTGAAAGTTGGCGTGATCATGGGGTCAGATTCAGATTGGCCTGTAATGGAAGGTGCAGTTGATGCACTGAAATCTTTAGGTGTTGGCGTTGAGGCGACGATCGTCTCGGCTCATCGAACCCCAGAGCGGTTAATGGATTATGCAAAATCAGCACGTGATCGCGGTCTTGATGTGATCATTGCTGGCGCCGGCGGTGCTGCCCATCTACCGGGAATGATTGCTGCTGGGACTGAGCTGCCAGTGATCGGCGTACCCGTTGTCGCGACCTGCTTGAATGGTGAAGATAGTTTGCTTTCGATCGTTCAAATGCCGAAAGGGGTTCCTGTTGCGACTGTTGCAATTAACGGGGCATACAACGCAGGACTTTTAGCGGCTCAAATAATCGCGACTGCTGATCATTCACTTCGTGATCGCCTTGCGCAATACAAGGCCGACTTGGCAGCTCAAGTAATCGAGAAAGCGAAAAAGGTTGAACGGGCTTCGCGTTAGCCCGTCACCTCTTTATGCTTGTTGGCGAGCTTGGTGTAGTGCGTTGCTGAGTACTTAAGAAACTCTTTTTCACGGTCTTTCAATGGTCTCGCCATTTTGACAGGCGCGCCGACGTATAAGTGCCCAGATTCAAGAGTTTTTCCAGGTGGTACTAAACTACCCGCACCAATCATCACTTGGTCTTCAACGATAGCTCCATCGAGAACTGTGGCTCCAATTCCTACGAGCACCTCATTACCAATTGTGCAGCCGTGCAAACATGCTTGGTGCCCAATTGTTACTCGTTCTCCAATTTGAAGTGATTTTCCACCCGGTGTGTAAGGTCCATCGTGAGTACAGTGGAGCACAGCGCCGTCCTGAACATTAGTCTGTGCGCCAACAGTGATGGAATTCACATCGCCGCGAATGACCGCTTGAGGCCAAACGGATACGTTTCGGCCTAAAGAGACTTTGCCAGCGACAACGGCGGATGGATCGACCCATGCAGAGTTATCGATTTCGGGGTGTTGGTTATCATATGAGCGAATGGTCATGATTATCCTTGTGATGCACTGAAAGCCCCACACTATTTCTGAAAGAGCATTGGAGTCAATCATGCCAATTAAACGTTTTATTGCTGGAGCTGTTTGCCAGCAGTGCGGAGCGCAGGACAAGGTAAGGGCTTGGGAAGATGACAGCGAAAAACTGATGCGTCGTGAGTGTGTTTCATGCGGTCATCAAGACATTATCGCCCTTGAGGCTCCCGAGCATTCTGAATTGGTTACACGTGTGAATTACACAGATCCAGTTTTCGATGAAGATGTGAAACCTGTCAGGATTTTGGATGCGTCAGGACCGAAAGGCTCCTAATTTCTTCGATGATTGCCGGTAAACGGGACCCTAACGAGATGGTCCGAATAATCGAAAAAA
>JAYNIS010000073.1:0-5380 GCA_038109325.1 Gammaproteobacteria bacterium
GCTTCCGGAACACATCAACTCATCCAATGCCCAACTGGGTCTGGAAAAACACTAGGTGCAACTGGCGCAATGCTTGATCAACTCATCGCGACACCGGACTGCAAAGGACTACGAGTGCTCTATGTCACCCCGCTTCGAGCCATGACGAAGGATCTTGAGATAGCGTTGAAAGAACCGTTGTCTGGCAGAGATATCACTGTCTTAGCTCGCAATGGGGATACCTCAGCCAAAGACCGTGCAGGTTTGTTTCGAAAACATCCACAGATTCTGATGACGACTCCAGAATCATTATCTGTGATTTTGTCATCACCAAAATCAACTGACCTATTCGCGCAGCTCGAGTCGATCGTTGTCGATGAATGGCATGACTTGATGGCCACAAAACGTGGCGTGCAAATGAGTTTGTGTTTACAGCGTCTACTCAGGCTCAGCAAGAAAGCAACGATTACAGGTATTTCGGCTACCCTCAAAGATCCGCAAATGGCGCTCGACGTCCTTCTACCAAAAGGTGAGACAGGGCAACTGACACAAGCACATATTGATCGGACTGTCACTCTGACGGTCGTGGAGTCGAGTGATGATGCACGACTTCCTTGGGCAGGACATCTCGGGCTAAGCCTTCTAAAACCAGTCAGCCAGACACTAGTCAAAGGAAAAACAACACTGTTATTCACAAACACGCGAAATCAAGCAGAACAGTGGTTCCAGGCGCTCAGTATTGTGCGGATGGATTTATCGATCGCACTACATCATGGTTCACTTGCAAGAGCGATACGACATGACGTTGAAACCCAACTGAAAACTGGGGCAATTGACTGCGTTGTCGCAACCAGCGCACTTGACCTTGGCGTGGACTTCCAGGCAGTGGAACAGATCATTCAGGTTGGCTCACCACGATCTGTTAGTCGTTTGGTTCAACGTGCAGGCCGCGCGAGCCACCGCCCAGGTGAAGGAACTAATGTTCTGCTGGTCCCGACCAATCGGCTTCACTTAAATGAATACGCAGCACTCGCTGATGCCCTCGATACCGAATCACTGGAACCGATTCGTCCACCAGAACATTGTCTTGATGTTCTAATCCAACATCTTGTTACGATGGCACTACAGGCCCCCTGGCACCCAGACGAGATGTTTGAAGAGATCACACAGGCCTGGTCCTATCGAGGCATGACACGCAATATATTCGAGCGCCTAATCACGGTGCTCACAAAAGGCTCTGAGTCGCTCAAAGAGTACCCTGAATATCGGCGACTTGAGCGACGCGATGATGGTCGTTTTTCGCTTGTATCCAATCAAGCAGCAAGACGACATCGCATGAGTATCGGCACCATCGTTTCCCACGCGCACGTTCGCGTCAAAATGCGACGTGGAGGGAGTTTAGGAGAAGTCGAAGAATCCTTCGCAGGTCGCCTCCAACCTGGGGATGTCTTTCGATTTTCAGGTAAGCGCTTGGAAGTCGTTCGATTTTCCGACGGTGAGCTAATCGTCAAACCAGCAGGCTCTCGAAGGGCCAGTGAAATACCACGTTGGACTGGAGGCCGACTCCCGCTATCAGAGACACTGGCAACGCATGTGGTCTCCGATTTTCAACGAGACACCACGCTATCGGATCGGATTCAAAACCGTCAATGGCTATCCCAGGCGTTACAGGAAACAGCAAAGATTCAGGCTCAGATCAGTCAATGCCCCAAGACTCATGCAACGATCGCGGAACGATTTAAGACGCGTGATGGACATCATCTATGCATCTATCCATTTGCAGGCTGGCTCGTCCACCAGGCACTCGGACCACTCATGGCGAGTCGGATCGCCAGGCTCGCTCCGGCAACCTTAACCGTCACTGTCAATGATTATGGTATTGAGCTCTTAAGCCCCGAAGAGGGACCACTGGATATCTGTACCGTACAATGGCCATCGATCATTCAATCCAAGGAATTGCAGAAGGACCTTGAACAGGCTCTCAATCTATCAGAGCTCGTGAGACGTCAATTTCGTGCGACTGCCCGAATCTCAGGATTGATTTTTGAAGGCTATCCGGGCCGACAAAAATCACTGCGCATGCTGCAAACATCTGCTGGTCTTTTATACGACGTATTAAGCCAATATGACCCTGATCACATACTATTAGCGCAAGCCAAAGATGATGTCCTACGCGACGAATTTGATATCGAGAGACTCCTGGAAACTCTCCAGTCGCTTGAACAACAACCTGTTGAGGTCAAAGAGATTACACAACCATCACCACTTGCACTGCCGCTAGTCATCGATCGATTGAGTTCACGGCTATCGACTGAATCGATTGCGACACGGATGGAACGATTGACCCGGAGTTTTGATGCAACATCTTGAGTTTGGTTCGTTAGACTTTATTGCGCGTGCTGATCGAACCTTGTGGCATCAAAGCAGCCAAACCCTCCTTTTGAGTGATCTTCATCTCGGTAAGGGAGCACACTTTAGACAGGCAGGCATTCCTGTTCCCGAAGCCAGTGAGACCTCTGATTTAGACCGACTGATCAAGGCCATCACTGACACACAAGTTTCGACTGTCTGGATACTGGGTGATCTATTTCATCAACCGCAATCAATCACCGATTCACAAATGGACCGTTGGTGCAACGCACTTCAAGCATTCGAGACAGACTTCAAAGTAATTCTTGGAAATCATGACCGACGGGCAGAGTCTTTCGCTTCGACGCTCGGCTTCTCCATTGAACCAGAGCCGACACGATGGAAGGGTATCGAACTGGCTCATCACCCCGATGATGCATCAACCTTTCGGATCGCAGGACATATTCATCCACAGGTTGAATTCAAAGCAGCAACCGATCGACTGATTTGCCCTTGTTTCGTAATTAAAGATCAACGACTACTTCTTCTACCCGCTTTTACCGGTTTCTCTGGAGGGCCTCGTTTTCAGCCAAGCGAAGCGCGTTGCTTTCCAATCGTCAACAATCACGTATTGCCTCCGACAAATTAGCCCCCATGTCTTTAACAAAGTGGAGGTTTATCATGCGTTGGCTAGCCTTTTTAACACTTGGAGTCGCATCGTTCGCATTCGGTTACGACCGAACTCCCTCTCCTGACTTATCACCCAAAGATGTGGTCGAGATCGTTTTGGGTGGCATGGCAAATAATAATGACCCGACACCGGATGCTGGGATTCAGCTGGCGTTTCAGTTTGCAAGTCCCTCCAACAAGCGGTCAACTGGACCGTTTTGGCACTTCAAAGCAATTGTTGAACAGCCAGCATATGCGCCACTCATCAACCACACGAGCCGCACACTCGGAGAACCTGAATTTGCCGGGAACCACACTGCATCGATTCCACTCATGGTGGTCGGTGCCAATGGTGAGGTTGCTGGCTATCTTTGGGCTCTGTCGAGACAAATTGGCGGCGATTACAGAGACAGTTGGATGATAGATTCTGTCACTCGTATCCCTTTGGGCCCGAAAACGAATGCACTCTGATGTATAACATCATCACAGAACCCGAAAATACCACCCGCCATGCGCGTGAATATCAGGTGTTGTTTGCCTGGTTCAGCCGGCGCCAACATGAACTCGGACTTGACCAATTCACCGACGGAGATCCAATGGATCCGCACCACCCTTACAACCAAGCATTCGATACACTGTGCAAAGAAGCGGAACATCATTGGCGCCAAAAACGAAATTATTGGCCGTCCCCCTTGCAACTTTCTCACGCCTTCTTTCAAATGGAAGACCCGATTCGGCCGGATAACTTCAAAGCATGACTGACCCGATACTCATCACCGGTGGTGCAACGCGCTTGGGCTTTGCGCTCGCTGACTATTATTTAAATAAAGGTCAATCAGTCGTAATCACGTATCGAAGTCAAAGACCCGAGGTTCAAGAACTGACTGGCAAAGGTGCACTCTGTGTGCAGGCTGACTTCGCAACCGACGCGGGGATCTATGAAGCAGCTGAGCTGTTGAGCGAGCAATGCCCACGACTTCAATCCATTGTACATAATGCATCGAGTTGGTTCACAGACCCAGGTGGAACTGAAGACTTGGATAACCTTGCGCTCATGATGCGGATCCATGTCGGCGCCTCGATGGTACTGACTGACAGGCTCGCAAACGCGCTTCTGCAATCGGATAACCCGTCAGTCATCAATATTTCCGATCATGTTGCCAATCGCGGAAGCGATCAGCACATGGCCTATGCTGCATCGAAAAGCGCGATGCTGAATCTCACCAAGAGTCAGGCCAAGAAATATGCGCCTGATATCCGTGTCAACGCGCTTTGCCCTGCACTACTCGAGTTCCGTGACGCGGATGACTCTGCCTACCGTGAACGCGCACAGAATAAGAGTGCGCTGAAAATTGTTCCCGGGTTCGATGTCGCCATTGAAGCCATTTGTTATCTCCAAACCAATCGCTACACCACAGGGTCAGTCCTCCCTCTAGATGGTGGCCGCCCACTCGGAATGCCTTAATGATTCAAATGCCCTCCATAACGTCACCTGTCATCCATAGGCGTTTAACGAATATTTTCCTGATTTTGCTCTCTCAATGAGGGTTGAATAGTTTAAAAAAACATGTAGCTTTTCGGTTGAGGAGAGCTCATGCACGAAAGGATCCTGCGTTTAAACATCGCCGGCTCCCCAGTCGAATGGCTAAACTGGGAAGACGCTGTGACCCTGCAGGCCCGAGGAATGGTGGCTTGGACGCTCGGTTCACCCTGTATGACTGTCCGAGGCGGACGATCGAGACTCACCGGAACGCAGTCGACTCTCGTACTGCACTCGATCATGGCTTGCGAAGGCCGCGTTTTTGACCTTGCAAGCCGAATCCCAAACCTCACCAATACCTCTCTATTCCGCCGCGACCAACGACTGTGCCTATACTGCGGTG
Source organism: Gammaproteobacteria bacterium (assembly GCA_038109325.1). Taxonomy (GTDB): domain Bacteria; phylum Pseudomonadota; class Gammaproteobacteria; order Pseudomonadales; family Litorivicinaceae; genus HIMB30. The sequence continues at coordinate 4,881 of JAYNIS010000073.1, forward strand.
AACATCATGAAGAACGCGACCTTACACGAGATCATGTCATCCCTATATCAAGGGGCGGAAAAGACAAGTGGATGAATGTTGTGTCTGCATGCCGTCGATGCAATCAGTTCAAAGGTAATAAGCTGCTTGATGAAACGAATTTGGAACTACTCGCACTACCATACACCCCAAATCACGCGGAATATTTGGCACTGATTAATTCGCATCGGATTCGATCAGATCAAATGGAATTCTTAAGACCGAGCTTTAGTCGTCAAAGCCGCTTGCGTTGATACCCTCAGTTCGGCAATTCTTGTCGTTTAATTACTCACTGGTGTGAACATGGATCCTTGGATTGTCGAAATATCGCGCGGTCAGCGCGTCGAAAGCTCATCTCTCGGCCACGGCATTGTGATGAACGCGGATGGTGACACGCTATTGTCATTTGGTGACTTACAACGCGAGACCTTCCCGCGCTCTGCTGCCAAATGGATCCAAGCACTTGAACTAGTTTTGAGTGG
>JAYNIS010000074.1:0-5285 GCA_038109325.1 Gammaproteobacteria bacterium
CCGAACTTGAGTGTAACGTCTGCAGCTAACGTTGGTGCCGCCACAACCGCTGATACCAAAGCAGCAGAAGCTGCCAAACCTATTTTTTTCATATCTTTCTCCGGTTTATTTTTTATGTTTGGAGTTAGTTTCACCGCGAAAGAGACCGCATAGCGGCCTCTACTCCTCCCGACTGGTGCGGCACGCCAGCCAAGCCCAAGCCCATTTCTACGCCACAAATGACGCCCATGAGCGTGAGTTCATTGATATCACCTAAATGACCAATACGGAAGGCCTTGCCCTTAAGCTTACCCAATCCCGTACCCAGTGACATATCGAATTTCTCTAAAATTACTTGCCTGACGAAGTCAGCATCATGCCCATCAGGCATCATTATGCCTGTCAGTGCGTTTGATTGTTCTCTCGGGTTCTGGCAGACCGTCTCGAGTTCCCACGCGGCGACCGCCTCTCGACAGGCATCACCAAGACGACGATGTCGAGCAAATACATTGTTCAGGCCTTCCTCTTCAAGCATCGCAATCGCTTCTTTCAAGCCATAAAGTAAGGTCGTTGCCGGCGTGTACGGAAAATAACCAGAGGCATTTGAGGCAAGCATTTCCCGCCAATCCCAATACGACCGTTTTGAACCACCTTGTTTGGCGGCCTCGATTGCTCGGTCTGACAACGCATTAAAGCCGAGACCAGGGGGCATCATCAGACCTTTTTGAGACCCTGACACGGTCACGTCAGCGCCCCACTTATCGTGTTCGTAATCGACTGAGGCTAAGCCGGAAATACTGTCTACCAACAACAATGCTGGGTGGCCGGTTGCGTCGATTGCTTTTCGAACGGACGCGATATCGGATGTGATTCCGCAACTAGTCTCGTGGTGGACACAGCATACTGCTCTGATGGAGTGGTTTGAGTCGTGGCGTAACCGTTCTTCGATTCGGTTGGCGTCAACACCGTTTCGCCAGTCCCCTGCCAAAAACTCGGTGTCGATGCCCAAACGATCTGCCATCTGCTTCCAGAGAGTGGCAAACTGGCCGGTCTCGTAAAAAAGTACCTGATCTCCCGCCTGCAGCACGTTCGACAAGCATGCCTCCCATGCACCCGTACCCGAGCTTGGATAGATTACAACTGGTGATTTGGTTTTGAATATCCTCTGCATGCCCGATAGGACGGAGAGGCCGAGGTCTGCAAAATCTGGCCCGCGATGGTCAATGACTGCTGCATCAATGGCGCGTGAAATTCTGTCGGGTACCGGGCTAGGTCCTGGGATTTGCAGAAAGTGTCGTCCTGCCCTGTATGCCATGGGTGGAATCCTTATTGTTGTCTTGTTGTTCAAACACACGGGCTGATGTTGCAAGCCTATCTCAAAACCGAATAATATGCATATCGTATTTTGTATGCAAAATAAAAACGAAAAGCGATGAACACTCTCTCGATTCCAACGACGAACATGAACAACCATCAATCAAAACCGCGTCAATTAGATGCTGGCGAATCGCGCCGCTTAAAAGAACGCATCGAAAATGATACAAAGTGCGAAGTTTTGTTCTCGCGGTTTGACCGTGGTCGGTACGCAACAGACGCAAGCCACTATCAGATTTTTCCACTTGGGGTGGTCATCCCGAGGGTCCGGGAAGATCTGAGTGCACTTATCGAGATCGCAAAAGAGTTTGGGATTTGCCTCACTGGCCGGGGGGGTGGAACAAGCCAAAACGGCCAAACCATCAATCAATCACTGGTCATCGATTGCTCGAAGTACCTAAACAACGTCCTCCACCTCGACGCTGACAGTCGAATTTGTCACGTTGAGCCCGGTATTGTTCTTGACCATCTCAACGCGAAACTCAAACAACAAGGACTTTGGTATCCCGTCGATGTGTCCACATCAAGCCGCGCGACCCTCGGGGGCATGACCGGAAACAACAGCTGCGGGTCGCGAAGCATCCGTTATGGAACGATGCGAGATAATGTCCGGAGCGTGCGTGCTCTGTTAGCCGACGGCTCGGTTGCACATTGGCGGGAGTTATCTCCAGAAGATCAGCAATTATCCGCTACAGATTTAGCGGCGAGAACAGACCCGATGGGCCGCCTTCTTGGGTTAGGTGCAGCCAACAAACATCTCATCGAATCTCGCCTGCCTCAAATCATGCGCCGTGTTGGCGGGTACAACATTGATGCCCTGATTCCTGATGGAAATGGAGGATCAGGATGTTGGCCGGGAACTAAGAGTAATCCGGCACACTTGTTCGTAGGGAGTGAGGGAACGCTGGGTCTGTTCGAAGAGATCGAAATTAAATTGTCGCCGATCCCTACGAACAAGACCCTTGGAGTTTGTCACTTTAAAACCTTCTACTCTGCCATGGATGCGGCGCAGCATCTCGTGACGCTAGGTCCGTCAGCGGTTGAGCTCGTGGACCGAACAATGATTGACCTGTCTCGAGACATCCCGATGTTTGCCAAGACGGTCAACTTGTTTGTGCAAGGTGAGCCTGAGGCTCTCTTGCTGGTCGAGTTCGCCGAAGATGATCAGGGCGAAAACATTCGGCGTCTCAATCAACTCGAGCACATGATGGCTGACCTCGGGCAACCAGACTCAGTTGTCAGGGCAGAAGATCTCGCGTTCCAAAAACAAATTTGGGAAGTCAGAAAACAGGGTCTCAATATCATGATGTCGATGCGTGGCGACGCCAAACCGATATCAATCGTTGAGGACTGCGCTGTAGAGCTCAAAGATCTTGCCGAGTACACAAGACGTCTAACAGAAGTATTCGAAAAGCATGGTACCAGTGGTTGCTGGTATGCACACGCATCTGTCGGAACATTGCATGTACGCCCGGTTCTCAACCTGAAGCAAAAACTTGGTGCCGAGGCACTCAGGGCGGTCGCTGAAGAAGCATTCGAAATGGTCCGCGAATACAAAGGATCGCATTCTGGCGAACACGGTGATGGCATCGCACGATCTGAATTTCATAAAGACATGTTCGGGCAAGAAATGGTCGATCTCTTTGAGGAGGTCAAACAAATACTCGACCCTCAAGGTATTTTCAATCCGAATAAGATTGTCAATCCACCAAAACATGATGACCGAACGTTATTCCGCTTCGCCCCAGAGTATGAAGAGCGAGTTTCAATCCACGGCTCCTTCGAGACCGGGTTCGACTGGTCTGGCTGGGGAAGTTTCAGTGGTGCTGTTGAGATGTGTAACAACAATGGCGCTTGCAGAAAAACGGATCCTGGCGTCATGTGCCCATCCTACCGAGTGACTAAAAATGAGAAAGATTTAGTACGCGGTCGCGCCAATACGCTTCGCTTGGCCTTATCAGGCCAACTTGGGCCCAATGCTGTGACATCTGAAGAGATGATGGAAACCATGAAGCTCTGCGTAGGCTGTAAAGCGTGCCAGAACGAGTGCCCGACTAGCGTTGACATGGCCAAAATGAAAACAGAGGTTCTATATCAACGTGGCAAACGATTTGGTATTGGTCTCCGTGAGAAGCTGATCGCTTATATGCCTTATTACTCACCATGGGTGAAAAAAGCCCCATGGCTAGCCAATCTCAGAGATCAAATCCCTGGTCTTCCCTGGCTCACTGAAAAGACCTTGGGTTTAGCAAAAGATCGGCAACTCCCTGTCTGGGATAAAGCCTATCGGGAACCAGCTGTCGAGCCTCAAACTGACAAGCTACCTGTCATTTTATTTGGCGACACCTTCAACAGGTCTTTCGAAACCAAAAACCTCTATGCGGCTCGCCAAGTACTGGAATCCATGGGATACGAAGTCATTGAACCGAAACCCGACAATCGCTCCGTTTGTTGTGGCCGAACGTTTCTTGCCGCCGGTCTCGTTGACCACGCCAAGCAAGAAGCTACGCGTTTCGTTGAAACAGTCATGCCCTGGATTCGACAAGGTATCCCAGTGGTCGGCCTCGAACCCTCATGTCTTTTGACACTGCGTGATGAATTTCAGGTATTGCTTCCAGGCAAAGACGCCCAACTACTCGCCGAGCATGCTTTTCTGTTTGAAGAATTTATTGAGAAAGAACTCAAAGCCGAACGAGCAAGCTTGGATCTTATTGAAGCACAGTGCTCGGAGGTTCTGGTACATGGGCATTGCCACCAAAAAGCTGCACGCACGATGGGACCGGTTGAGGCTCTCCTTAAGCGTATCCCTGGTCTTAAGGTCTCAATCATTGAAACATCATGCTGCGGAATGGCGGGGCACTTCGGGTACCAAAAGGAAACCCTGAAAGAGTCATTAGCGATGGCGGAACTTAATTTACTTCCTGCCGTACGGGAGGCGAGTGCGACAGCACGCATTGTTGCCGACGGTACGAGTTGTCGGCATCAGATTGCTGACAACACATCCCGTCAGGCAGAGCATATCGCGGTGCTCTTAGCGGAACATCTAAGGAAGGATTAGGCCATTGAATTCGACCGTCATCGTCAGAGCACCCTTACACGTTCAAGTCGCAGAACGACTTCGCATACTGATCGACTCAGGTGAATTAGCGCCCGGTACTCGCCTCAATGAAATCGAGCTCTGCAACACGATGGGTGTAAGCCGCACACCCCTGCGGGAAGCAATCCGCTCACTAGCCACCGAGGGCCTCATCGAGCTCCAACCAAACCGCGGGGCTGTCGTTAGTATCGTCAGCCAGGAAGATGTCACTGAGATCCTTCCGATCATGGCATCACTCGAAGGCTTAGGTGGTCGATTGGCTGCGATGCATATGGATCAAAGCAAGATCGCGCAAGTTCGAAAAATCCATAACCAAATGATCTCTCATTACAAAAATAATGAGGTAGCCGAATATTTTGAAACAAATCGCCTCATTCACGAATTAATTACCGAAGGGAGTGGTAACCAAACGCTCGTCGATACGATTAACAGCCTATCTGCCAAAGTGCGACGCGCTCGATTCACAGCGCAAATGACAAAAGAGAGCTGGGCTAAGGCTGTCTCTGAACATGAGGAAATGATTGCAGCGCTTGAAGCCCAGGACCCAGATCGCCTCGAGGCAATTCTTGTTCAACACATTGAGACGAAGCGAGCGACAATCCTCGGATCGATTGAACAAAACCAATAGTGATCATCCGACTAAGTGGAGTTGGACCCGACGCATTGAACCGCGCGCTCGGTGCTCTATCAGAAAAATTCCCTGCCATGTTCCCAACACCAACCGAGAATCGCGAACACTCAACGTCAGGTGAGTTTGTGTCAACGCTGTCTTTAAATGTGCCGGCATATCATCAAGCCCTTCCAGATCATGCTCATACCGGCCCGCCTCCATCGG
>JAYNIS010000075.1:0-5184 GCA_038109325.1 Gammaproteobacteria bacterium
GATTCTAAATTGGGCTTTGATTGTAAATTGGGCTTTGTTTCTAAATTGGGCTTTGATTGTAAATTGGGCTTTGATTGTAAATTGGGCTTTGTTTCTAAATTGGGCTCGGTGCTACTGATTTCGCTGGCAGTGACATCTGTTTCACTGACAGCGACATCGCTATTTGGAATCGTCTGACATCCGGCAAGTAAGATCATTAGGGCGATTAGATAGCTTTTCGATAGGTAGTTAAGGGGCATTAGAAATTATCTTTTTGCAATCGACGCGCGCCAAGTTCAGAAGGGTTTTTTGCGCGTAAAAACGGATTTGTCAGTCGTTCCATCAACAACGTGGTGGGTACAGTTGAGATCTCGTGCGAGCGAAGTTTCTCCACTGAGCCTAAACGGCTTTGGATATCTGAATTATCCGGTTCCGCAAATGCGGCATATTTCAAATTAGCCAGAGTGTACTCGTGCGCACAATAGATCGATGTGTTTTCAGGTAGTGCATTTAGTTTTTGGAGGCTTTTATACATGTCTTCAGCGGTGCCTTCAAAAAGACGCCCGCAGCCTGCGACAAACAACGTATCACCGGTAAAAGCGACAGGAGACTGAAATAGCGTTGAATCCGAAAAGAATGCGACATGATCGAGGGTATGTCCCGGCACTTCGATGACCTTGAAGGTAGCGCCAAGTACATCCACTTCATCTCCCTCTGAAACAGAGCGAGATGGACCTTTCAGCACTTTATTCGAACCAATTACTTGAATGTCGTCATAGCGCGAACACAGATCTTCGACGCCACCTTGGTGATCTCCATGCCAGTGTGTAAGCAAAACTCCAGACAAAGAGAGACGGTGTGCCTCGAGAAATGCCAACACAGGGATAGCATCGCCTGGATCCACCACCCAAGCAGTTTTGCCATCTGAGATCATCCAGATGTAGTTATCAGTGAACGCTTGGATTGGATGGATTTGCAACATTAGCTGTTGTCCGAATCAGCCATGGCTGTGATGTTAAAGCCGTTATCGACGTAGATTGTTTGTCCAGTAATACCGGCCGCCAAATCCGAGGCTAAAAATGCAGCGGTGTTACCAACTTCTTCGATGGTCGTATTGCGGCGCAATGGAGTCCGCGAGGCGTTGTAGTTGAGCATTGATCGGAAATCTTTAATTCCGCTCGCAGCGAGAGTTCGAATTGGCCCAGCGGAGATAGCGTTGACTCGATGACCCTTTGGTCCCATTGAAGTCGCAAGGAAGCGAACACCGGCTTCTAATGATGCTTTCGCTAGACCCATTACATTATAATTTGGCATTGTTTGAACAGCGCCAAGGTAGGAAAGGGTGATGATGCTGCCATCGCGGCCTTCAAGCATGGGTTGCGCAGCTTTTGCCAAAGCAACCAAGCTGTATGACGAAATGTCATGTGCGATTCTAAAGCCTTCTCGCGTTGTAACGTCGACGAAACTACCACTAAGTTGATCGCCAGGCGCAAAACCGACTGCATGAACAACAATGTCGATACCATTCCACTGTTGACTCAAGCCTTCAAAAACCGCGTCGATCTCTTCGTCGCTTCCAACATCACAGGGGAAACACAATTCTGAGGAAGTACCCCAGCCTTCGGCGAAGCCCAAAACACGGTCTTTTAATTTGTCATTTTGGTACGTAAATGCCAATTCAGCACCTTCGCGATGCATAGCTTCTGCGATGCCATATGCGATTGATAACTTACTGGCGACACCAACAATCAGTGCGCGTTTGCCGGAGAGCATTCCCATTGCATGTCCTTTTTCTAGTCTTGAAGCTTCGGGTTGTGATGTTACCATGAACTCATGGCAGTACAGAGCGTGATTCGACTTGAGCTACAAGAAAAACAGCGTGCATGGGATCGCTGGATAGCTGGTCGCCTTGGACACAGAATTCAGGTCGAGGAACGGCGGTTAGCGCGTCGTGAGTTGCGCCGTCTATTTGGGCAGGTTGTTATTCAGGTTGGTGGTACTGCCGGCTTCCCTTTAATTGCAGACTCCTTGGCGCCTGTCAGATTTCATGTGGTCTTCGGTGGTGAATTGCCGAGAAAGCCTCATTGCCCTGTCATTATCGCAGAAGATAACTTTCTTCCGTTTCCGACGGACTCAGTTGATATTCTTGTGCTTCAACATTCTCTAGACATCAGTGCACACCCACATCAAGTTCTACGGGAGGCGGAAAGGGTGCTCCGTCCTGGTGGGCGATTGCTACTTTTTGGTTTCAACCCTGCATCAAGTTGGGGGTTGAGGCGTATGCTGAGTACGCCTTTGGATAGCCTGTTACCATGGCATGCTCGATTTATGCGCCGATCACAGATTGAGGATTGGTGTCGTCTTTTAAATTTAGCTCCTGAGCTCTCGAGATATGCTGTCTATAGTTTACCGATTGCTAGGAAGGGGGTTCGCAAGCTCTTTAAAAATTTAGAACACCGGATGGCCTGCAACGAATGGCCTATTGGTGCTGTGTATTGTCTGCGAGCAAAGAAAGAGCGAAATGCATACATTCCAGGGAAGCCAAGTCCGCTTGGGCGCTTGGCTTCAGTTGGAAAGACTCTTAAGCCTGCTGTGGGGATGCGCCGGAAGCCAGTATTGCGCGTAGTGCCGAAACAGGATGGCGCACCGCCCGATCTGACAGGCGCTTGACCTGCGAGCGGCAAGAGTATCCGGTCGCGAGTATCTCGCCGTCAGACACAGTAGTGGCGTCAATTTTTGGCTTCCAGCTTTGTGCATAAATGGTCTTTGATGTGTCGAGATTTGTCTTCTCATGCCCATAGGTACCAGCCATTCCGCAACAGCCTACAGATTCAATCTCAAGTGTCTGGCCCGCCATCGCAAAAATTGGTTTCCATAGAGCCAGAGATTCCTTGGCATTAGTCGCCTCAGTACAGTGGGCGAATAAGCGGAACCGCTTAACGGGTAATGTTGCGTTAACGGCACCCTCAACCAGATGTTTGGCAATGAATTCCTGGACAAGTTCAACCTGTGGAACTTCAATCGCTACTTCTTTATATTCCGACCGATATGTCATTGTCATCGACGGGTCGAGCCCGACTAGTGGTACATCGAGCGCCTCAAGTTGCCGTAATTTTTTTGCATTGGATTCACCAAGGCGTTTGAACCATCCCAAGAAGCCGTGAACGTGAAGCGGCTTTCCGTTCGGGTGGAATGGCATTAATGATGGCTCAAACTCGAGGAGCCTGAGTAACTCGAAAAGATCTACGACCACAGATGTTTCGAAGTAGCTTGTGAATGCATCCTGAACGATAACAACTTGGCGACTGAACCGCTCAGGATTCGCCGTTTTCATTACTGTCAGTCGATTGAGGTCAGTTACTTGAAAGCCAGCTTCGGCGATCGCACGATGCGGATCGATACCTGATAGAGAAGGTGAGTCGACTAACCCTAATCGAGCAAATAGCCATTTGCCGAGCCTTGATTCCACGAACGTGTTGTAGACTTTAGGAAGTTGGGCGGCAATAGGAAGCGCGTATTCCAACGTGCCAACAATCCAGTCTTTGATAGGCCGTGAGTAGCGAGTGTAGTAGGCGCTTAAGAAGTGACTTCTAAATGTTGGCACACTGACTTTGACTGGACACTGACCTGTGCACGATTTGCAGGCCAAACAGGTCGACATCGCCTCGAATACTTCATGATTAAAGTCATAATTGGACTGCGATCGATTCAGTGTCCGCATCACGCGAGCCGGCATCCCCAAGATTTGTTGGCCGAGTGTCAGCGATGGAATCGATTGCATGCCATGATCTGACAAGCGCGTCACCCATTCACGCATCAAGCCTGCGCGTCCTTTTGGAGTGTACCGTCTATCACGAGTAGCTTTCCAGCTCGGACACATCCGGTCGTCAAGGTCGTAGTTGTGACAAGCGCCGTTACCATTACAAAGCAGTGCTGTGCTAGCTGTTGACTGCAATGCTGGCAAGATACGACGGTCATTCGTACCGCGCGTCGGTACTTCATCAATTTTGAGAAGCGCTGACTGTGGGTATGGCCCAGCAATTTTACCCGGGTTTAAGCGATTGAGCGGATCAAATAGGGCCTTAACTTGGCAGATCACTGGATAGAGTGCCCCAAAGAACAGTGGCGCGTATTCGGAACGCACGCCTTTACCATGCTCACCCCACAAAAGACCATGATATTTCTTTGTTAAATCAACGACTTCATCCGTAATCTTGCGAACCATATCCATGCTTTCTGGAGTTTTTAGATCAAGCAGTGGGCGGACATGCAAAACGCCAGCATCGACGTGACCAAACATTCCATAATCAAGATCATGATCATCGAGAAGCTCACGAAATTCACCGATATAAGGGGCCAAGTTCTCCGGTGGAACACAGGTATCTTCAACAAATGCCACCGGCTTCTTAGCGCCTTCAACTCCACCGAGCAATCCAACTGCCCGTTTTCGCATCGCCCAAACTTGTGATACTTGACTTCTTCCTCGTGCTATTGCGTGAGCGAATGAGCGCCCGCTATTTTCTGCGACTGCCTCGAGATACCTGCTGAATTGATCGACCTTGTCTGCGAGAGCCTCTGCATCAAAATCTGTGAATTCAACAAGATTGATGCCTTGCAGTGACTTGTCGGATTGCGGAAAAAACTCAGCAACGCTATCCCAAATAAAATCATTCATCGCGAGGTTAAGCACTTTAGAGTCAACCGTCTCGATCGAGGTTGCTCCATGTGTCATGAGCTCACGAGCATCAAATAGAGCATCCATAAAGGACTCATACTGAACGGCGACCAAAGCCACTTCGGTTGGTAACGGTTCTAAATTGATCACTGCTTCGCTGATAATTGCTAATGTTCCCTCTGAACCACACAAAACTGCGTTCAGATCAAGTTGTCCGTCATGATTTCTTAAATGCTTTAAGTCGTACCCAGTAAGGCATCGATTCAGTTCGGGAAAACCTGCCTCAATTTTCTCTTTATTGGAGTCATGAAGCTCTCTCAGGGTATTTCCAATCCGAAATTCAGCAGAATTCTTCGGTAGTGCATTCAGTTCGGCATCACTCAAGACACGGGTATCGAGTTCCTCACCGGTCAACAGTACAGCCTTTAAACTGATCACATGATCTCGGGTTTTTCCGTATTTGACTGATCCTTGGCCACTCGCATCGGTATTAATCATTCCGCCAATTGTTGCTCGATTGGAAGTTGACA
>JAYNIS010000076.1:0-5165 GCA_038109325.1 Gammaproteobacteria bacterium
CCCAGCGCTCATGGATTGCGACCATCGCGAGACTCGTTAAAACATCAAGCTCAGCTAATGATTGGGTCAGCGCTTTCAGATCGTTAATTGCATCAGTCAGGGGATTGAATAGAGCATCGAACAGATGTCGTTCGCGGCTTAATGCTTGGCTTTCTGCAGATAGTGCCTGGTCTTCAAAGGTCTTGAGTTCTGGTGTTGTAAAACGTTCAGCATTTTTCAGCGTTTGCCGTCTCTGGAAGTGTAAGGGTGCTTCTTGAGTTGCAAGCGTTGCTTTTGAGATTTCGAAATAATAGCCATGGACTCGGTTGTAACCGAGTTTGAGGCCAGTAATTCCTGAGTTCGTCCGTTCAGTCTTCTCAATTTTTGTCAAAAGACTGGATGCATCGCGAGAGAATCTTCGAAGTTGATCGAGCTCGTGGTCGTAACCTTGGCGAATGACTCCGCCTGCGCTGATCACAATCGATGGTTCGAGCTCCAATGCATCATCGAGCAGTCGGTGGATGCCCTCCAACAACAGAAGCGCATCACCGAGTGCGTTAACTGATCCATAGGTTGATTGGGTCAGTCTCGCTTTCAGTTCAGGGAGCTCTTTGAGACTGTCTCGTAGGCGTGTGAGATCGCGGGGTCTTGCTGATTTCAAACCAATCCGAGCGACAATCCGCTCGAGATCGCCGATGCGCTTTAAGTGGTTTGTGATTGAAGTCGTGAGTCCTGAATCAATCAGTTCCCGGATATTGGTCAGTCGTCGTGCTGGAATGTCAGTGTCGCGATAGGGACCTGTAATCCAACGCGCTAACTCACGACTTCCCATGGCAGTTGAAGTCTGATCGAGAACCCAGAGGAGTGAGTGTTTACGTTCGCCCTTTAATGTTCGGATCAGTTCCAAATTCTTTTGCGTGGTTTGATCGAGAATGACGCGGTTGTCATCGCGGATGAGTCTCGGTCTTGAGAAGTGAACGAGCTCGGTTCGTTGCGTGTCGTATAAATAAGTGAGTAGGGCTGCGGTTGTTTCAAGGCCTTGGTCGCTGACATCACTCAGCCCGAAGCCTCTGGCATCGCTGACTTGGTAGGTACGCTCAAGCTCCCTCGATAATTGGTCGAGCGTGTAGTGCCACGGTGGTACCTCGACCTGACAGATGTCTGTCGCAAACAAATCAGCATCCTGTGTGAGGCACTCTTTCGGCTCGATCCGTGTAAAGAGGTTGTCGACTGCGTCGCGACTCAATTGGTCATAAATTAAAATCTCACCACGTGAGACTGATCCCAATGCCACAGAAAATGTCAGCCCGTGGCTATTCAGTGAGGCAACCCAAAGCTCCTGACCTGAGTCAACAAAGGCATCATCAGTAACCGTACCTGGCGTGAGGATGCGGGTGACTTCTCGTGCGACCGGTCCTTTAGACTCTCCAGGAACACCTACTTGTTCACAAACGACAACAGACAGACCCGCGTTTAATAGGCGTGCCTGGTAGTTTTCAGCTGCGTGATAAGGAACCCCGGCCATTGGAATTGGTTCGCCCGCGGATTGGCCTCGACTGGTCAGCGTGATGTCGAGCACTTGGGCAGCTGTCTTCGCATCATCAAAAAACAATTCATAAAAATCGCCCATGCGATAAAACACCAGCGAGGTCGGATGTTGTTCCTTAATCGCTAAGTATTGCTGCATCATGGGGGTGTGCTGAGACAGTGGGGCTTTTTGATCCATCGTGGCATTCTAAAGAAAAGACGTGGAATGGTGTATGACTTCAGAACTTTTGACTGTTTTACATGATGTGCATGCGCAATTGATCGAGCGGCATCAGACCGTCTCAGTTGCTGAGAGCTGCACCGGTGGCTTATTGGGAGCAGCATTGACCGAGCGCCCTGGATCATCGGCCTATTTTCTCGGTGGAATCCAGGCGTATGCGAATTCTGTGAAAGAAGAGCTACTTGGTGTCAGTCATGAAACACTGTTGTCGTTTGGTGCTGTTAGCGAAGAAGTGGCTTCTGAGATGGCTCTTGGGATTCAGCGGCTCACAGGATCGGATTGGGCATTGTCGACGACAGGGATTGCTGGACCCGATGGTGGTTCTGAAGAGAAGCCAGTCGGTACCGTCTGGGTGTCGGTTGCTGACTCAGTGGGTGTTTACAGTCAAAAGCTCCTGTTAGACGGTGCTCGCTCAAACGTTCGCAATCGCACAGTGTTTGAGGCGCTATTGATGCTTTTAGCGCGTCTTTGTGATGATGAAGATGATCTTTAACTTTATTTGGATGCCCCAATTTTGAATTTCGGGTTCTTGGATGGGCTAAGGACCGGTATACTTTCACGTTTTTGGCAAGGAATTGGTCGAGGTCAATATGCCAATTTATGAATATCAATGCACAGCATGCGGCGAATCGCATGATGCTTTACAAAAATTGTCAGATGCACCACTGGTGGATTGTCCAGCGTGCGGCAAGCCTGAGCTGAAAAAGAAGATCAGTGCGGCAGGTTTTCGTCTTACTGGCGGTGGTTGGTATGAGACTGACTTTAAGACGGGCGACAAGAAGAAAAACCTGGCTGGTGATGGGAAGTCATCAGATACCAAAACAACGACTTCAAAGAAAACGGAATCGGCTGCTTAAGCCATTTGAAAAAGGAATACACATCCATGCGTACCCACTATTGCGGCGAACTCAATGCCAAGCACATCGGTGACACAATCACTGTTTGCGGTTGGGTTCACCGTCGCCGCGACCATGGCGGCGTGATCTTTCTTGACCTGCGTGATCGCCAGGGACTGCTCCAGGTAGTCGTTGATCCTGATACGGAAGAGGCGTTTGCGACAGCTGATCGTGCGAGATCAGAGTGGGTAATGCAGATCACAGGGCTCGTGCGTGCACGTCCAGAAGGGACTGTGAATGCAGAGATGCCAACAGGTGAGATCGAGGTTCTCGGTCGTGAAGTGAAGGTTTTAAATACCGCTGACACCCCTCCATTCCAGCTTGATGAGCATGCGAAGGTGGGTGAAGAAGTGCGCTTGAAGCATCGTTATATGGACCTTCGTCGTCCAGAGATGCTTGAGAACTTAATGCTTCGTTCGCGCGTGACCACCTTTGTGCGTAACTTTTTAGCAGACAATGGGTTCGTGGATACCGAAACCCCTGTGCTGACGCGTGCGACTCCAGAAGGTGCGCGTGACTATTTGGTGCCATCGCGTGTTCATAAGGGAGAGTTTTTTGCGCTTCCGCAGTCACCTCAACTGTTTAAGCAGTTGTTGATGGTTGCCGGTCTTGATCGGTACTTCCAAATCGCGAAGTGTTTCCGTGACGAGGATTTGCGTGCAGATCGCCAGCCTGAATTCACACAGATCGACCTTGAGATGTCGTTTGTCGATGAAGAAGCAGTCATGTGTCTGACCGAATCGATGATCCGTGAGCTCTTTAAAACAGAGATGAATGTTGATCTAGGCGACTTCCCGAGAATGCCGTATGCCGAGGCGATGGCACGTTTTGGTAGTGATAAGCCTGATCTTAGAATCCCATTAGAACTCTGTGATATTAAAGATTTAATGGCATCGGTTGATTTCAAAGTTTTCAGTGGTCCCGCCAATGACCCAAGTGGTCGTGTAACTGTTTTGAAGGTGCCAGGTGGTGCGACCATCTCTCGTAAAGAGATTGATGATTACACCAAGTTTGTTAGCCAATATGGCGCAAAAGGATTGGCTTGGGTGAAGATCAATGCGTTAGCTGAGGGTGTTGAGGGCTTACAGAGCCCGATCCTGAAATTCATGCCTGACGAAGTCGTCATGGCATTGATAGCTCGTGTTGACGCGAAAGATGGTGACATTTTGTTCTTTGGTGCGGATTCAGCGCGTGTTGTCTCTGATGCACTTGGTGCGTTACGCGTGAAATTGGGCCACGATCTGAACTTGCTGACACATGAGTGGGCGCCTCTATGGGTTGTTGACTTCCCAATGTTTGAAGATGTGGGTGATGGGCAGGTCGCTGCATTACACCACCCATTCACAGCGCCTACAGCGGATCTGGCATCTTTGAAGGCTAATCCGACCGATGCCTTATCACGTGCCTACGATATGGTACTAAACGGGACGGAGCTTGGTGGTGGATCGATTCGTATCCATGACCAAGGGATGCAGCAGGCTGTGTTTGAAGTCTTGAATATTTCTGCCGACGAGCAGCAAGAAAAGTTTGGCTTCTTGCTGGATGCGCTTCGTTACGGCGCACCACCGCATGGCGGCTTAGCGTTCGGTCTTGATCGACTGGTGATGCTGATGCTTGGTGCGAACTCAATTCGTGACGTGATTGCGTTTCCGAAAACGCAGTCAGCGACCTGTTTGTTGACCGATGCGCCAGGTGCCGTCAGCCCAGAACAGTTGAAAGAGGTGGGTGTACGAATTCGTCAGGATAAAACGGAGTCGATGTAATGGCAGGTCATAGTAAATGGGCCAACATCAAGCATAAAAAGGCTGCGCAGGACGCGAAGCGTGGCAAAATTTTTACCAAGCTGATTCGTGAAATCACGGTCGCAGCCAAGATGGGTGGTGGTGAGCCTGCCGATAACCCGCGTTTACGTGCAGCGGTCGACAAGGCCTTATCAGCGAACATGACAAAAGACACAATCCAGCGCGCTATTGACCGTGGAGCGGGCGGCGGTGATAACGACAACGTCGAAGAACTGGTGTATGAAGGGTATGGCCCTGGCGGCGTTGCTGTCTTGGTCGAAGTCATGACAGACAACAAAAACCGAACAGTTGCTGAGGTGCGTCATGCGTTCAGTAAGTGTGGCGGCAACCTCGGAACTGACGGCTCGGTTGCGTATTTGTTTGCAAAACGTGGGCAGATTTTGATCGATAACGCCGATGAAGATGTGGTGATGGAGGCAGCGCTAGATGCGGGTGCTGAAGATGTTATCAGCCAAGACGATGGATCAATCGACGTCGCGACCACCCAGAACGATGTGATCGAAGTGAAAGGGGCATTAGTTGCTGCTGGTGTTGAGATCTTATCGGCCGAAGTTGCGCTGGTCCCATCAACAACTGCCGAGTTGGATGAAGAGAGTGCTCCAAAAGTCATGAAGCTAATTGATATGCTCGAAGACTTGGATGACGTTCAAAACGTTTACACTAATGCTAACTTCACTGACGAGCTGCTTGAGTTACTTGCCTAATGCGTAGGATCCTCGG
>JAYNIS010000077.1:0-5153 GCA_038109325.1 Gammaproteobacteria bacterium
AATTTTTAAATTATCGCTTTGACACCCATGGCCAAAAAGGACACTACGGTGTCGCTCTCGCATCGAAGCCTGATCCTTTAAACATTACTCGTGGCTACTCAACTGATGCAGATGATGCGCAGCGGAGAATGATCCGTGGCGTTTATGCCTTGGCCGATAGTACTGAAGTCACAGTATTCAATGGTTACTTCCCACAGGGCGAATCACGCGACCATCCTGTGAAGTTTCCAGCGAAAGAGGCGTTCTACCGCGATTTATTAAGAACTCTCGAAAATGAATACTCACCCACAGATCACATTGTGGTGATGGGTGATTTCAATATCGCACCAGTGGATAACGATATCGGCATCACCGACGACGCCAAAAAACGTTGGTTACGGACCGGCAAAGCATCATTCCTTCCAGAAGAACGTGAGTGGTTCAAGCGTCTGACTGACTGGGGACTGATTGATAGCTGGAGAACCACCAATCCAAATATTGATGATCAATACAGCTGGTTTGATTACCGCTCTCGCGGTTTTGAAGACGACCCGAAACGTGGTCTTCGAATCGATCATATCCTGGTATCCAAACCATTGATGGAGCGTATGACCGATTGCGGGATCGACTACACATTGCGCGCGATGGACAAACCGTCCGATCACTGTCCGGTATGGATTACGGTCGAGTAGCGGATCCTAAGGACGCGTGTCGGCGACAAATCGAAGCTCACGATTAGGTCACTCGCGTTCAATGGATTCTTGGTACAACGGACACGCCTTGGATGCAGAAAGTGTGTCATCCGACGAAAATTAGGTATCCACGACAACATCAATCTTGTTGGACAACTCATCAAATTTTTCATTCTTCCGAACCTCGACGAGGACCGCATGCGGAATTATTTCCAGGATTTGCAATCCTTCAAGCACCACAGCCAGTTGTCCTGATCGGGCTGAGAAAACGACAAAGTGTCGAAGCACAAACGGTATCGCCTTGCACTGTTCTACGAAAGTCATTTTGCACAACTTATGTGCAGTGCGTCATGATAGACAATTGACTGAATACGCGTACAGAAAGATAAGGACTCTTTAACCATGGTTGGATCCGCCAAAAGCGCCCGTCTCAGCAATCCTTTTCAAGCACCAGAAGAAAAGCGATTCGAGATCCCAGGAGAGATAGCCCGTAACCCGGGTATCTATGAAGACGCACTCAAGGCTGGCTGGGAACTCCAGCAACGCCCCAAAGGCGCACCTGTCGCTGCGATTGAACGCCAGCATCAGAAAAACCGAATGACTGTTTGGGAGCGCATCACCTTATTGGTCGATGAAGAGCCAACGATCCTCTTCCAAAACTGGGGGCCAAACCTCGATGGCGCAAGCCTTGTCACCGCACTCGCCAAAGTCGGCGGTCGTGATGTTGCCATCTATGGTCATGATTTTACTGTCCGTGCAGGTTCAATGGATGCCACCAATGGCTCGAAACTCGCTCAGCTCTTCATAACTGCCGGTAAGCTCGGAATCCCTGTCGTTGGATTCAACGATTCTGCCGGAGCCTACGTTCCTGCCGGGGTTGGGGGTCTTGATGGCTATGCGGAAGCTTTCCGTGCACTGCGGGAGATTTCAGGACGTGTACCGTCGATCATGTGTATGTTCGGGTTCAATGCAGGCGGCGGTTCCTACCTGCCACGCCAAGGCTCTTTTGTCATCCAGCCAAATGAAACGTTTTTTGGCCTCACAGGTCCATCAGTGATCAAAAGTGTGCTTGGTGAAGATGTCACACCCGATGAACTCGGTGGGCCTAATGTCCATAGCCAAACAGGCGTGACTGATTATGTGGTTGAAGATGAAGTTCAAGCGATCCGTAAAGTCCGTCGATTGCTTCGATTCTTGCCATCGAATAATGAAACCATGGCTCCGTTCCAACCAACATCGGATCCCATTTCACGCAAGACGTGGGATGCCGATATTCTGTTGAAACGCGCGTTTAATTCACCGAGTGGCTTCAATACACCACTCGACGTCACAATTATGATTCAACAGATCTGTGATCACGGTGATTTTTACGAATTCCAACCCAATCGTGCACGCAATACGATTTGTGCATTTGGCCGTATCGCCGGACACGTGATTGGATTTTGCGCAAACAATTCCGCTGTCTCATCCGGTCAGATTGATATTGATGCTGCGCTGAAAAATGCCCGCTTTATCCGCTTCTGCAATCTGTACAACATTCCGATGTTGTTCATGGAAGACACGACTGGCTTCTTGCCAGGCCGTGACCAAGAAAGTCGCGGAATCGTTCAAGCCGGTCGTGCCATGCTCGATGCAATCATCGATCTTCGCGTCCCGCGCTTCTTGCTGATCATCCGTAACGCCTTCGGTGGTGCGTATGCTGCATTTAACAACTACAAGCTCGGTGCGGACATGGTGTTCGCGCTGCCGACAACACGTCTTGCCGTGATGGGACCTGCAGGAAAAGAGTTTGTCTATAAAGATGAACTCAAAGCGATGCGCCTTGAAGCCAAGAATCGAGCAGCCAACGGTGATACGGAGGCTGCGAACTGGCTAAAAGAACAGGAAGCCCTTCTCAGTCAGCGCTACGAAGCTGAGTTAATGAACCCGAAAGAAGCACTCTCTCTGGGTTCAATCAGTCAAATCGTGATGCCGCAAGATTTGCGACAAACACTTGGTGAAACTTTCATCCGTTACATCAAGGCTTACCAGCCGAAACCGATGACTGCGATCCAGAGGGAGTTCCACTAATGAGCCACGACTTGATTCACCAAAACCGTCGCTTGTCTCAGTCAAACTCTGCCTGGGTCAAGCAATTCGCATGCGAAGACATTGATTGCTTAATCATCTGTCGCGGACCAATTCGTAAAGAAGTGATGGATGTCCTGACAGAAATGGGCGCCAAATACGGCATTTTGTTGTCTGAAAAAGATTCGATTACTTATCAAAATGCACTTGCACCCGAGCTTCGCCTGATTTCAGATCCGACCCGCATTCATCGCGTTCCTGACTACACAGGTGCGAGTAAAGAAGAACGCGACCAGCGTATCCAACAAATCATTCAGATCGCCAAAGACAATGGTCACAACTCGATTTTTGCTGGTTATGGATTCATGGCTGAGGACGAGAGTCTTGTACGCGCTATTGAAGAGTCAGGACTCACGTTCATTGGTCCCTGCTCTCGTACCGTGCGCCAAGCCGGTTTGAAAGATGAGGCCAAACGGACAGCACTTGCAGCCAACGTCTCCGTTGTTCCTGGCGTCGACGACCTCACCGTACGCACATTGCTCGCCAAAGCAGAGCGCGAAGGTGGACTCGATGTAATCGCTAAAGCACACAAGCTGGACATACCACAGGGCTCGACTGACGCAGAGAAAGCTGAGGCGTTGCTCGCGTCGAGCTATAACACACTGATTGATGTCATCACGATTGATGAAATCGCAGCACAGGCTGAAATTGAAGTTGCCAAGCTCTTTGATCAACAACCGAATAATCGTATCCGCCTGAAAGCAATCGGCGGTGGTGGCGGTAAAGGTCAACGCATCTTGGTCGCGCCAAAAGACTATGCAGGTGACCACGCCACCCAAGTCAAAGATGCCTCAGCAAAGGTCCCAGCACTTCTTCGCGAAGTACTGAACGAAGTGAAGGCGACAGGCCGTGGTGACAACAAAAACGTCTTGATCGAACTGAATATTGAGACCACACGTCACCAAGAAATTCAGGTCGTTGGTAATGGTGACTGGTGTCTGACACTTGGTGGTCGTGACTGCTCATTACAGATGCACGAACAAAAATTGCTGGAAGTCTCAACCACCGTTGAAAGTATCCAGCATGCGATCGATGCATCCAGTGACAAACCATCGCAAAAGAGATCGCTTGAGTCTGACCTCACAATACTCCAGAGGATGGAAGAGGAAGCGACACGCTTCGGCACGGCTGTCGGCCTCGACTCAGTCTCAACCTTTGAGTGTATCGTCGATGCTGACCAGCATTTCTTCATGGAAATGAATACTCGTATTCAGGTCGAGCATCGCGTCAGTGAACTGTGTTACGGACTTCGCTTTGAAAATCCGAGCGATCCATCAGACGCCTTTGTAGTCAATTCACTGGTGGAAGCCATGGCTATCATCGCGTGGCACAAACAACGATTGCCGAAGCCAACGCGCGTACCCCGCGTGACAGCCTCGGTTGAAGCACGCCTGAACGCGACCAATGCTGGACTAGCGCCACATGCGGGCGGAGTGATTGAGTATTGGTCGTCACCGATCGACGGTGAAATCCGTGATGACCAGGGTATCTGTGTGAAAAACCCAGACACTGGCGCATTCATGAAATACACCTTAGCAGGTGCTTATGACTCAAATGTCGCGCTCCTTTTGACCGTCGGCGAAGATCGTGTAGTCAGCTATGAGCGAATGGCCGAAGTTTTACGGAAAATGACAATCGACGGTCAGGATGTGCAAACTAATCTCGAGTTTCATTATGGGCTTGTCCATTGGTTCCTCGCTCAAAATCCGTATGCAAAATCAACAACAGCATTCATCCAACCGTACCTGACATTGACGGGGCTATTGTTCGCTGAAGCCAAAAAACTCGATCTGGATGCAGGTTTTCATCATCTTGCGAGCCAGTCCGCGTATCCTGAAGTGTTTGCACGTAAGCAAACACTCGTGACACGCCCATTGAAACGGCTGCTTACCAATCCCCATTTACTGATCGGCTGGATTTCAAAGGTCCGCCGAGATTGGTCAGTCGATGCGGGTCGATTTGCTTGGAATACGAATCCCTTCAATGTGTTGGCTGACCTCTACCACTATATTAATATGGATTTTGTAGAATCAGCTCCTGCTCTTGAAGTCATTTGGGATCACGATCAAGTCATCCTTGAGCAAGGTCTCGGTTTCTATCAAGACCTTGAAGATCGACTCGGTGCACACAGTTGGAGCGAATGGGTCAAGATCCTCTCAGACGAAAAAACTCCGAAGGCAATAAATGCCGCACTTTGGGGTGATATCCAAGCGGCTCATGCAGGATTCCAGGCAGGCTTGGAATTAATGGGTGCTGTTGCTAAATCGGCCCTCGCCGTCGGCTTTGACGACTTAAAGGTCAATGATGACCTGACAGTCATCATTCCAGATCGGCTGAAGGACTCAGAGCTCACAG
>JAYNIS010000078.1:0-5091 GCA_038109325.1 Gammaproteobacteria bacterium
GTGCCATGGTCCGGCAGTTTCTGATTGGCCAGCCGGAACAGACAAACCGAGAGATCCAAAGGGTTCCCAATCGGTGCAGTAATGCATACCCGTGATGACAGCACTTTCTTCGGATGCTGACAGTGGGTCACCTTTGCCTGCTTGTCCGCCATGCCATCCGGCGTTGACGAGAAAACAGCGTGTGTCATGTGCTTCAAGTAAATCTTCCAAAATGAATACATAATCATCGAGATTCCTCGGAAGAAGCGTATCCATAAATCCTGGCGTGAATCGGATATCGATTTCCGTTTGGCGTTCCTCAAGCGGTCCAAGGTGGTTGCCGTAACCTAAAATAAACCAAGCGAGACACTGCTCTCTGTTAATTTTAGCGAGCGGAGGTAATACACCAAAGGGATCAGTAGTTAGGATGACAAGTTGGCTTGGGCCGCGGGTATCAGATTCACGGGTCGCATTGAGACGAGTGAGGGGAACGACGAGATGCATGGGTGTACGAATGTCAGAGTCGGTCTCCGGATCTTCGAGTAATGGTTGACGGTCGTTACCAAGTGCCAGATTTTCAGCGATTGTGCCGAAACGTAAAGCCTCATCTAGACTGATTGGTAAATTATGATCGAGGTGAAGTCGACAGCCATCAGAGAGGCGATGTAATCCTTCATTTGACCAAGATAATCCGCGGTCACCAATGAGTTGTCCGCAACGCAATGCCCAGGTTGTCTTCTGTGTTCCCGCGGGACCGAGAAATAACGTGATTTCTCCATCACCTTGGGCAGCCGCTCCGTGTAAAGGCAGAGTATCTTTTTCAGGGAGGATTAAACCCAAAAGTGTCAATAGCGTCCGACGCATCTCTCCGGTCGTGAGATCCCCGCCCATTAAAATTCGGCGTTTGCCGACATGAATTAAAATAACACCACCGCCATCGCTGAGTATTTGTGCCTCACCGAAGGATGCGATCGGCGCCCAGATTAATTTCCATTCCGGCTTTTCGCGTGGATTGAACTCTGTCGGGATATGGCACAAGTGATTGCAACTGATGGCATGCCACGCACTTAAGGTCGTGATCTCAAGTGGCACTGCAATGTCTGCGTCGACACCCATGTGGGCATGAATTCTGTAGCGATCGCGCTCGACGACATCATCTTTGACACGCTCCCAAATTGATTTGAAAACGCCGCTATCAAGCAAGTGAAACTGGGCATCTGCGCGAATGACATCGCTGACGGAGGGTTCATTAACGATAAATCGCTGAATCTCCATATTGCGTTCGGTTGATACAACCAAAGCGCCCTTGGCGGATAATCGACCCTCGCCTAAAGCGAGTGCATGTTCAACGAGTTCGGCTAAGGTAAGGTCGTCGAAACGACTCGACCCATCGGTTTTCATTGTAACGTGTCAGACCCCGGTGGCTGATCAGAGAGTAGCCATTCTAAGTCAGCCTGATCATATTGGTATACCTGTCCGCAAAAATGACAATCAACAGTCAGAGAAGGTTGCTCAGCAAACAGTTGTTTTACTTCCATTTCACCAAGTGCTCTAATGGCTCGAGCAGATCGCTCTTTTGAGCAAGAGCAGCCGAATTCGATGCCCCAAGGATCGAAACTTCGAGGACTGAGCTCATGAAATAGTTTATAGATCATGAGTGGACCGGCCTCTGAGGCAAGCTCTTGATCAGTAATTGTATCTGCCAGTGTAGTGAGGGTTTCCCAATTTGAGTGCCCTTTTAAGGCTTGGCCGCCCTCTTCTGGGATGCGTTGGATAAGGAGCCCCCCGACTGTTGATTGATCACTGGCTAGCCAGAGTTTAGTATCGAGCTGCTCAGAATTTTTAAAGTAGTGATTGATGCATCCCGAGATCGAGCCTGATTCTAGGGGTACGATGCCCTGATACCGTTCACCTTGCCTTGGGTCCACTGTGACTGCTAGATAGCCTGTTCCCACGAGGTCCTCAAAGGCACGTGCATCACCAATTTCAGACCATTGAGCTGTCGATCGAATACGGCCTTCCGAGGAGCACTCCGCAACCATCATCGTCACCGGCCCAGAGCCTTTAATTTGAAGAATCATCTCGCCATCAAATTTGAGCATGTGAGACAAAATACAGGCAGCTGCGACCATCTCTTCACACACTGTCTTGACGGGTAAAGGCATTTTTTGATGATTGAGCATGTCGTTCTTTGTTTTGCCTAGGCGCACAGTCATGAGCCGAGCATCTGGTGTCTCGTCACAGAGGTAACGACGAACGGCATCTTGGTCTGCTGTCAGATCAGTCATTAAAAATTCCCTTTAACTTTGTCATTTGGCGACGCTCTCGTTTATTTGGACGATGATCCGCCGGCCGAAATCCTGCTCGGGAAAACCGGTTTAAATCCCTGTCTTTCTCACGCTTTTGAATCGATTCGGCAGTTTCTTCGTAGAGAAGTTGTGCTTCCGATGCAGGACGCCGATCTTCTCGTACATCTCGAACAATCACGACCACATCGGTTTGCCCCCGTGAAATTTCAATCTCGATTCCAGGCGTCACTACCTTGGATGGTTTTGCTTTGAGGCCATCGATATGAATTTTTCCGCCATCAATCGCGTCGCGCGCGAGTGCGCGGGTTTTGAAAAAGCGTGCCGCCCACAGCCACTTATCAAGCCGTACACCCCCACTCATTGTTGCACTAAAGCCTCTAACTCAGGCAACAGCACGTCAAAGTCATCGATACCTTGTTTCCATGCGGTGCGCGGTGGCTCCGATAAATTGGGATGCCTGATTTCGACAACTTCTCTGACGCCTGCGCGATCCGCAGCCTCGAGAACTTTTGGGGAATCATCCATAAATACTGCGCGATTTGGGTCAATTGAATACTCGGCAAATAAGGTAGTCCAGAAATCTGGATGTTCTTTAGCGACGCCGTATTGGTGACTTGAAACGATACCATCGACCAACGCTTCTAATGGAACAACATCGAGCTTCAACTGAATCACATCAGGGTGTGCATTGGTGGCAATTAAGGTTCTTAATGGCAACGGTTTTAGTGCTGCAAGAAACTGCTGTGCGTGGGGTCTGAAGCGAATGAGATGGGCGAGCTGTTTCTTTGCTTCAATGAGGTCAATACCAAAAAATTCAGCCCAGTAGTCTGTGCAATACCAGGCAAGGGTTCCCACGTGCTTTTTGAGCTCTTTTTGAAATCGATCACGTATCGCATCTTCTGACTCTCCTGTCAGGCCCGCCACAATTGAGTGGACATTTTTTAGCCAGAAGGTTTAATCGTAATGCAGATCGAGGAGTGTGCCGTCCATATCGAGTAAGACATCATCGATCGATTGCCAATCAATATTAAAGGGCATGAGGCGCCTCTTTTGGTAAGCCAAATAATTGGATAACCGCCTGGTAGATCCGAGCGATATCATCCAGTCCAGCATAGCGCCCGCTTGGACCTCCGTGCCCCGCGTTTAATTCGGTGTACAAGAGGAACGGCCCGCCCTCAGCAATTGCCTGCAGATGATGAATCCATCGAGCAGGTTCCCAATAAGTCACGCGCGGATCCGTGAGTCCAGCGGTTGCCAGAATACAAGGATAGGGTCTCTTTTCCACCATGAGCGTTGGTGAGAAATGAGTTAAGCGGCGTCTTGCATCCATTGATTCAATGGGATTCCCCCACTCTGGCCATTCAGGTGGCGTCAGTGGCAAATCGGCATCGAGCATGGTCTCGAGTACATCAACAAAGGGTACATCAGCGATCACGCCCTTAAACAGTTCAGGTCTGCGCATGACTGTTGTACCCACCAATAAACCGCCAGCGCTTCCGCCGTGCAGAATGATGTTGCCCGCAGATGTCCAACCTTCTCGGATCAATGTTTCGGCAGCGCCAATGAAATCATCGAAGGATTTGTCTTTATCCGCCATTCGGCCAGAGCGATACCACTGATATCCATTCTCCATGCCGCCACGAACATGTGCTGTGACGTGGATGACCCCGCGCGTCAAAAGCGTGCGTCTACTTGCACTAAAGCCAGGGGTCAAGCTCATCCCATAGGCGCCATAGCCTGTAAGAAGCACTGGACTTTCAGGGTGCGGTGTGACGTCTTTGTGATGGACGATCGTGAGAGGAATCTTTTGTCCATCGCCCGAGATTCCATATGAGCGCTGAACGATATAGTTGGATTCAGTATGGCCATTTGGTGGAGCAGAGACTTTCAGTTGTTCGAAAGCGCCTGTCGTAAGGTCAATTTCACGCACCTCTGGGGGCATCGCTGGAGTTGAGATACGCATCCGAATCGTATCGCGGTAAAAATCGGGTAGCGGGTCTAAGTGCGCGTCGTGGATCGAGGTCGGCAAATCGAGTTCTTGTCTGATTTCGAACTTTAATGGGTTGGGTTCAACAATGAGATAACGGCCACAGCCTTCTTCTGAGAACTCCATCACCCAGTGCTTCGCAAGGATCTCATAATCGCTAAATAAGGCCCCTGCTTCAGGCACCCAGAGAGTCTCCCACTGGTCTGGATTACTAAGAATCTCTGCTGTTGGTATGGGTGCTCGATATAGCGCAAAATCTTCATGTCCATGATTACCCCTGATGATCAGATAGGGGTCGACATGTTCAAGTTCGTATTCAAGGCCTTCGATCCAATCTGTGACAGCGATTGGGGAGAGGTTGTCGAGATCTGCTGGTAATAAAAAGCTTTGGTTTGTTTGATGATCGTGAATATCGATTGTTATCCAGGCATCAGAGCTTGTCTTACCAAGGCCAATAAAGCGACCGGGGTGCTCTAACTGATAAACCAATTGGTCGTCCGTCTGCTGCGTGCCGATCGTATGGCACCAGACAGTACTCGGGCGTTGGTTTTCATCAAGGCGGGTATACAGCAGCTTGCGACTGTCGGTGCTCCATTCGAAATCGCCGCGGCAATCAGTCAACGGAGCTTCGATTGGTTTCTGAGAGCCTGCTTCAAAGAGGCTGAGCGTGTAGCGTTCAGAACCTTGTCGGTCTTCGGTGACTGCAAATAGTTCATGATTTGGGGAATGGTCAGCCGCACCGATGTCATAGTAAGGATGAGTGGCTGCTCGTTCATCGCCACACAGTAAAATCTCGGGATCACTTTGATTTTTTTG
>JAYNIS010000079.1:0-5024 GCA_038109325.1 Gammaproteobacteria bacterium
ATATCTAGGGGCTCTCCAGCGAGACGATCTAATTCGACCACACTACCTTGGGTCAAACGCATCAGGTCACGGATTTTCAAGGACGCACGACCAACTTCAATCGCAAGAGTCACCGGAATATTTTCAATCACTTCCCGATTCATCTTCGAAGGAATTTTTGCTTCAGCTCCCCCGACTTGTTCTTCAGCACCCGCTGCGTCTTCTTTCTCTACCGCGTCATCTGCTTCGATTTCACTCACAATCCACCTCCATCAGTCGGATCGACTTAATCATTTGATTCTTCTGGCTTGATTGGATTCTCAATCTTGATCGCCACCTGCGTGCCATGTGTGCCCACAGAGGTTTCAAAGATCGGAACTTCATTGACAATCAACCGCGCGTAATCTGGTTTCTTGAAAAAGAGCACCTGACCCTCCTCCAAGTTCTCAAAGTCACGAACAGGGACTTTCACTTTAGCAAGCTCAACCTTCGCTTGAAGCTGAGCATCGCCTGACGCCAATTCCATATTCTCAAGCCACAAACGGTCAGACTCCTCATTCCCATCACCGGTTTGTAACCGACTTCTCAGTAACTCACGGAACGGTTTCAAGGCCGCATATGGATACACGATGTCGATAAAACCTTTGACGTTTTCTCCGAGTTCAGCCTCGAAACGCGAGAGAATAATTAAGTCGTTCTCATCAACAATCTGCGCAAACTGCGGATTGATCTCGGAACTGACTGTCTCGACTTCGATCGGCATCAACGGAGCCCAGGCTTCCTGCAGAGACAAGAACAGTTGGTCCAGCATCATGTTTATGATTCGAGCCTCTGTCGGCGTAAAAAGCCGCCCTGGAGGCAACGCACCAATGCCGCGACCGAATCCACCAAAGAAATTATCAAGCGCTGAGAAAATAATATTAGGCTCAATCAACACCATCGACGAACCACGAAGCGGAGGGGTCCGCACAGTGGTCACTGACAAAGGTGGTTTGAGATCGGGAAGATAATCACCAAACTTCATGATGCGAACGCGCGCTGGATTAATTCGAGGGCTCGTTCTCAAAACCTCTAAAAGGCCCAGGCGGAACATCCGAATAAACCGCTCATTAATCATGTCGATCGATGACAGGTTGACGCCGAGCGTCGAATCTTCAGATGCTAGATCGTGTTTCACGACACGAGCTTGCATATTGAACCCGGTGTCTGTTTCCAAATCTCCGGAATCAACGCTTTCAGCAAGCGCCTCGAGTTCTTCTGGTGTTAGCAGACTCTCAGCCATGATGCTCCCCTAATTACTGAACGATGAATTCGGCAAAATAAACTTTCTCGATTCCGCCGAAATCTTCAAACTGTTCGAGTGTTGCATTCATCGCTAACCGAATATCTTCGGCCATGTTGGTCCGAAAATCTGGTTGATCAATATCTTTCTCAGTCACCTGGCGCATGATGTCCAAAATCGATGAGCGAATCGCAAAGGTATGCTTTTCAATATTCGCAATCACCTGCTCATCATAGTGAGTCATGATCGCGAGTTTAATTTGCATCACCTTCCGAGAATTCGCTACGTTCGCCAGGAACTCTCGCTCAAGCTCGTAATAAACTGTCTCAAACTTCTCGACTGCCGGAGCCTCTAACTGAATCTTAGCTGGCTGCTTAGCCACCTCTTCTGCAGCGGCAGCGGCTTCAGTTTCCAGAGCGCTAATTTGCTCTTCAGCGACCTCCTCAGGGCCGGGATCAAAGAATCCAGTGAAATAAAGAGTTAAACCAATGGTCAGGAGAACCACCAGAACAACACCGACAACCAACAAGATGATCTTTAACAGACCACCCTTCTTGCCACCGCCTTCTTCTTCTTCAATCTGCTCGTCAGCCATGCTGAATCCTCTTCACTAAACGCGTATATCTAATCTCGTCGAACCATCAATGACCAACTGATTATCAGTTAAATCGGATGATTCTTCAGATTCTGTGACTTGGATCTCCGACTGAGTATCTTGCTCACCTGTCAGGTTTCCGCCATTCTGGGCCCCAGAATCTTGGGTTAACCCTGCATATGCAACATCAATGCCACCTTCTTCGAACCAGCTCTTTAACCGAGGCATTGATTCCAATAAGAGGTCTCTAGTCACAGAATGGGATGCCCTAAAACTCGCTTCAAGTCCCCGGTCCGTCATTTCCATTTCGATCTCGATCGAGCCAAGTTCCGCTGGGTGCATTGCAATTTCCAGACTCCACCGGCCTCTACCAATTTGACCAGCAATCTGCCGGGCGACCATGGTACCTAGCTTGTCAGTGAGCTCACGAAGAGATTCAGCACGCTTTAAATGTTCCGCCAGAAACTCACGGAATTCTTGCATTTCAGAGCCTTTAGACAGCTCCGAAACTGCTTTCGCATCCAACTGATTCGATGAAAAAGAACCTGAATCGCCCGAACCTCCTTGATTATTAGATGAACCACCGCCCACTGGCTTTTTTGCTAGTGAGGGCAATAAGTCGGTCAATTTAATCATTATTTGATCTGATGAGTCAGAGGCCAACTGGGTTTTTAGCTGCTGTGAAATGTCTTTAATCGCAAGCAACTCAAGTATCGCAGATGATTTGGCCGGATTTTGGGGCTCAATTAATTGACTGGCCAATGCTTCAGCCAAGTTTGCTGGCTTGATTTCGTCAACTGAAGATGAATCATCCATTGATAGCAATTGTACTCCGAGCGCATTACCGCCCTTGATCTTCAACCAGTTCGCTGTCGATTGCGCGCTACTTGACTGCCCTTCACGCTTAACCATCAGTAATTGAGCCATATCAGCTCGCGAAAATCCCTGTTCCTGCATGAATTCAACCAACGATTCATTGGACACGACAGTGGAATTTTCTGATGCTGTCACTAAATTGAGTTTGCCCTCTAGACGGTTTTTCAAAGTATTCGGATCAATCTGAATTCTTTGATCTACTGCCGAACCCTCTTCACGCATGGCGTCCTCCATCGGCAACTCTTTGCCGGTCTTGGGTGACTGATTCGATTGTGCTTTTGCTAATGCCTTATCGAATCCATCATCATGCATATCATTATCTAACCCACTATTTTTACTGGATTTATCAACCTCCGATCCCCTGGAAGGAGCAGTTGATTGCAGAGAAATAGTGATATTTGAAGTAGACGACATAGCCGACTCAGTCCTTTCAGAAATAATCTTCAAAGACTTCAGCAATGTTTAGGCCAGTTTCGATTTCCGGTAATGAAGTTGCCCGCCAATCTCGTCCAATTCGCGCGCTTCTCGCCGTGTGAGTAGTTTGGTTAACCGCTCTTCTTCACGCTCGATCAACTTCTGATATTTCTGACGCTCAATTTCGGCTTGAGTCAAAACGCGCTGTTTTCTCGTCAATTCCATCTCGAGCGTCGCGATTTGCGTCCGGATAGAGGCGATAGCCTGGTGCATTTGCTTCAGCGAAGTTCGATACAGTTGAATATCGCCAAAGTGTTTCGCTGATCTCTGATTCGCTTCTATCTTTCGCTGATATTGCTTGGCGATATCTTGCGTCCGTTCGCACAATGCGTGTTGCTCTAGAAGCCGCTCCCGAACCTCAGATGCAGCCTCAGCAGCTTTATCTCGTTCCGCCTTTGCGCGTCGTTCCAGAACATCCCAGCAGCTCATCACACCACTCCGTTGAGCGCATTTTGAGTGGCATCGGTATCAAATCGTTCAGCCGCATCTTGACGCATAAACGCGTCCAACTGCGGACGTTTTTGAATTGCTTCGTCAAGCTCTGGATTTGTACCCTGCTCATAAGCGCCTACCTGAATAAGGTCTCTATTCTGCTGATAGAGCGTCCATAGACGCCTAAAGTGGGTAGCTCGTTTTAATTGCTCAGGACTCACAAGCTGATCCATCACACGACTGACTGAGCCCGATAGATCAATTGCCGGGTAGAAAGCCGCATCAGCCAACTCACGTGACAACATTACCTGGCCATCGAGTGATGCGCGCGTAATATCAATAATGGGATCTGACCGATCATCGCCTTCAGCCAAAACGGTATAAATCGCGGTGATCGAGCCATGACCATGCCGGCCAACCCCTGATCGCTCGATGAGTTTGGGTAATAATGCAAAAACCGACGGTGGATAACCTTTTGATGTTGGTGGCTCTCCGACTGCCAGCCCAATTTCTCTTTGTGCATGAGCAACCCGTGTCATCGAATCAACGAGGAGTAATACATTCTTACCTTGGTCACGCCAGTACTCAGCAATCAAATGGACTAGCAGGGTTGCGCGTAATCTGAGTACTGGTGACTCGTTCGCTGGGGATGCAATCACGATCGACTTAGCAAGCCCGTGAGGACCCAATGTCTCGGTAATAAACTCCTTCACCTCTCGACCACGCTCACCAATCAAACCAATCACAACAATGTCAGCGTCGGTATATTTAGTCATCATGCCCAAAAGAACGCTCTTTCCCACACCTGAGCCTGCCATCAGGCCGACACGCTGGCCACGACCGAGCGTTAAAAGACCATTGATGGTTTTCACTCCCACATCCAGGGACGACTCAATCGCGCCTCTCTCCATAGGATTGACAATGAGGCCTTGAAGTCCAAGCAATTTATCTGCTGTAGGCGCTGGTTTGCCATCAAGAGGCTGGCCGAGCCCATCTAGGATGCGTCCGAGTTGCGCATTGCCAACGGCTGCCTTGGCTGTTGAACTCAACAGCCGTACTCGCGCACCAGGGCCTGCACCCGACGGATCTGTAAATGGCATCAAATACAAGATGTCGTTATGAAACCCGACGACTTCTGCGTCAAAGCTTTCGTGGTTCGTACTCTCAATGCGACAAAGCGCGCCTACAGGAGCCAAAATTCCGCGCGCTTCAAGCGTCATGCCGACAACGCGAACGAGCGTTCCTGTTCTCTCAGGGGCAGGGCTTTTCAGATCAGAGCAGACCGAATCAACGACCGAAGAGAAGTCCATCATTCAGGTTTCTCATCAGGATTGGCTTCGGCTTCGGCTTCGGCTTCGGCTTCGGCTTCGGCTTCGGCTTCGGCTT
>JAYNIS010000080.1:0-4913 GCA_038109325.1 Gammaproteobacteria bacterium
TCCGAGGAACCAAGGGTGTCGGCAATGTTGCTAACCCTGCTGAGTTCCAGAAGGTTACGGCTGAGAAGAAGCAAATTCTTGCCGAAAACGCGGTAACGGGTCAGGGTCTGCCAACCTACGGTACCCAGGTGTTGATGAACGTGATTAACGAGATGGGTGCCCTCCCGACACGTAACCACAAAAATGTCGCGTTTGAGAGCGCCAACGACATTTCCGCAGAAGCGATGGCGAAGCCTCGTGAGAGCGACGGCAAGGCGCATCTTGTGACCAATCAGGCATGTTTTGGCTGTACGATCGCTTGTGGTCGTATCTCTAAGATTGATAAGGATCATTTCTCTGTTCAGCAGAAGCCACAATATCATGGCGCCTCCGGTGGTCTTGAGTACGAGGCCGCTTGGGCGCTTGGTGCCGCAAACGGCGTGAAGGATCTTGAGGCATTGCAGTACGCGAATCTGATCTGTAACGAACAAGGTATGGATCCGATTTCCTTCGGTGCGACAATTGGCGCGGTGATGGAGATGTATGAAAACGGCACGCTCGATGAGAAAAAGATTGGTGTGAAGGCGCCATTCGGTTCGGCTGAAGCCTTGTGTGAATTGGTTGATATGACAGCCAACGGTGAAGGTTTCGGTGTCGAGATCGGACTCGGTTCAAAGCGTCTATGTGAAAAGTATGGCCAGCCTGAGCTCTCAATGAGCGTGAAGGGTCAGGAATTCCCTGCATATGACTCGCGCGGTATCCAGGGTATGGGTCTGACTTATGCGACATCAAACCGTGGTGCGTGTCACCTGCGCTCATACACAGTCGCATCTGAGGTTCTCGGTATCCCAGTGAAAACTGATCCGCTCACGACTGAAGGTAAGCCTGGCCTTGTGATGGCGTTCCAGGACGCTACAGCAGCATTTGATGCGTCTGGTCTTTGTATCTTTACGAGCTTCGCGTGGGGTCTCGGTGATATCCAACCACAGATCGACGCAGCCTGCGAGGGTGACTGGTCTGAAGCGAAGCTTCAGGAGGTCGGTGAACGGATCTGGAACATGGAGAAGCTCTTCAATCTAGAAGCTGGCTTCACCAAAGAGGATGACCAGCTACCGAAGCGTTTGACAACTGAGCCTGCGCACGAAGGTCCTGCGAAAGGTTTGGTTGCGGGTGTTCCTGAGATGCTTCCTGAGTATTACGAAATCCGTGGTTGGGACAAGGATGGTGTCCCAACTGCCGACAAGCGGAAGAGCCTCGGGCTGTAACCAGAAACTTTCATGGCGACTATCGTCGTCATGAAAGTGGAACGATCGGAAGCCCTCCAGACCCATTGTTTGGAGGGCTTTTTTACCTTAGATACAACACAATAATTTGAGGTCGAAAATGAAATATCTAATTCTCGGTAATGGGCCTGCTGGCGTCATTGCCGCGGAGACGCTTCGTAAAGCGGATCCGAAAGGTAAAATCACAATGGTCGGTTCTGAAGACGAGCCACCGTACTCACGAATGGCAATTCCTTACTACTTAGAAGGCAACATTGACGAAGCGGGGACCTACCTGCGGAAAGCCAAGACGCACTTCAAAAAATTGAAAATCACCAATAAGGTTGCCAAGGCGACAGCAATCGACTCGAGCGCGAAGACCGTGACTCTGGACGATGGATCATCCGAGAAATACGACAAGCTACTGATCGCGACGGGCTCGCACCCGATCCGCCCTCCAATTCCTGGCATTGATCTACCAAACGTGCACACGTGTTGGACGCTCGATGACGCGAGGGCGATCGCGAATCTGGCGAAACCAGGCAAAAAAGTAGTCCAGGTAGGGGCTGGTTTTATTGGTTGTATCATTCTCGAAGCCTTGGCTAAAAATGGTGTCGATCTGACCGTCGTTGAATTGGGTGATCGCATGGTCCCTCGCATGATGACACCGAAAGCTGGCGGCATTATCAAAGACTGGGTTCAAAACAAAGGCGTTCGGGTCGTCACCTCGGCGAAGGTTGAGACCATCGCCGCTCCGGGTCAGTCAGGTGGTTCAGTCTGGGACGCGATCAAGGGTATTTTTGGTGGAGGATCATCTCCTTCGGACGATGATCAAATGACGGTGACTCTGTCGACGGGCGAAAAAATTGGCTGCGACCTTGTCATCATGTCCGCTGGTGTCAAACCAAATATTGATTTTCTGGCAGGCTCTGGCGTCGAGGTAGCGAATGGAATTTTGACAGACCGGAACATGCAGTCATCGGTGGCTGATATTTATGCGGCAGGTGACGTTGCCGAGGCACCAGATCTATTCAATAACTCTCCAATGGTGTCAGCGATTCAGCCAAACGCCGCAGATCAGGCGCGGATTGCTGCACTAAATATGGCAGGAAAGTCGGCTGAGCATGCAGGCGTCTTGGCGATTAACGTCCTTGATACCTTGGGTCTGATTTCAAGTTCCTTTGGGCAATGGGAGGGTGTTGATGGCGGCGAGGGGGTTGAATTATCTGAACCGAAGTACAATCGATACATTAGTTTACAGTTTAAAGATGACGTGCTGGTTGGCGCGACATCGGTTGGGTTAACTCAACACGTCGGCGTATTGCGTGGGCTGATCCAAGGAGAGGTCAGTCTTGGTGAATGGAAAGACATTCTAATGAATGAGCCATTGCGGGTCATGGACGCTTACCTTGCGTGTGCTCAAAAGCCTCTGGTTTTGAATGGGTAATCAGACAGCTACGTTTAAGCTGTATGCGAGTCTGTCGGAGTTTCTTCCTTCGGGTGCCGTTGATAATAAGACGCAGATCGAGGTTGGGGACTCCGACAGTGTCGCTCGTATCATAGAAAAATTTAATTTGCCTGAACCGCTCGTCCACTTGGTGCTAGTGAACGGTGTGTATATCGAGCCAGAAGATCGTCCGAAACGGATATTAGCCCCGGGTGAAGTACTAGCGATTTGGCCTCCTGTAGCAGGTGGTTAATCGTGTTTGGTGCTGAAAATCTCGACGTTCTTGTGAGAACTGTGTCGGCGACTCCTAAGGAATACATCAGTGGACTGAGACAAGCGGTCCCACATGGTGTTTCGGTCGATGGAAATGAGATCACGGTCGAGTCTGGCTCAGTCTCGATTCATATCGCCATAGACGTTTTGCCTGACTATGTGATTGCTCTGATGCGTCTTCCATCACTCCAGGCGACTTGGACCTTTCGATCGGGTAGTCATGACGAGCGCGCGGAGTGTTTAAATCGCATTGATTGGTCGATGAAGCGAGGCGGTGGCTAAATGAACGACCAGCAACTACTGCGTTATAGCCGACACATTGTTCTTGACGGGTTCGATACTGTTGGCCAAGAGCGGTTGCTGAAGTCCCATGTCCTCATAGTCGGAATGGGCGGACTGGGTTCCCCGGTAGCCACGTACCTGGCATCAGCTGGTGTCGGTCAAATGACCATCTGTGATTTTGACGAAGTCGAACTATCTAATCTTCAGCGACAAATCCTTCATCGCGAAACCCGGATCGGGATGAATAAGGCGTTGTCAGCCAAGATCGAACTTGAAGCGATCAACCCGGATTGCCGAATCAATCCAGTTGTCGAGCGGATCGAGCCAGTTGTTCTTGATCAACTTGTCGCGAGTGTCGATGTTGTTGTTGATGCCTCGGATAATTTCGAAACCAGACATGCCGTTAATCGTGCGTGCGTCAAATATTCAACGCCTTTAGTGAGCGGGACTGCTATTAACTACGTGGGTCAGATCGCCGTGTTTGATTTACGTGATGAAAACGCACCATGTTATGCGTGCTTCGTTCCGGAGAATACCCCTAGTTGTGTTGATCAGTGCAGTACGTCTGGGGTCTTGGCTTCACTGACCGGAACGATTGGCACCATGCAGGCGACAGAGGTTATCAACTTGTTGGTCGCGGGGAGTAGTCGTTTGAACGGGCGAGCAGTTTTATATGACGCTCGTGAGTCTGAGTTGAGCTCAATACCAATCAAAAAACGAAGCAAGTGTGAGACCTGCTCTTAGCTGTCTCGTAATTAGGCTGAACTCGCGTGCTCGAGAGGATTCGATTTAAGTCTGTTTTGGCAACTGCAATAAGTCGCGGAATTCTTTACGTACCTCAATCCAGGCGAATGACACTGAATTCTCAGCGATCTCCCTGTCTCGTTTTTTAAGGTCATCTGCGATCGGAGCCCATCGTGTCAGGCTACGAGGGCTCTCAATGAAAACCTTAAACGGGTCGACGGGTTCAGACCAAGCGATGTCACGGATTCGTGCCTCAAATGTGATGCAGGCTTTTTCCATGTCAAATAATTCGAGTGAATGGTCCTTGTTCGATTCCAGTCCAGACCGAAACGTCCCTTTCGCGTGTTGGGTGCATTCTGCGTGGTTCAGGTAGCCGTTTTCTGCGAGGTCTCGAAACAAATAAGTGGTCAAATCACTGAGGCAGGCCGCATAGTGCTGCATCGTCGCCTCTTTCAGTGACGTGATAATTAGATCATCGCGGAACATCTCAGGGTAGCTGGTACCCATCCTTGTCTTCACGTAACCAAACATTGTTTTTTGCGCGATGAAGGCTGACCGGGTAACCGCAAAATCACGTACCCCGTCGATCGACTCGATCGGGTAGCTTCGTCGCCTGAACACCGGGTACTGTCGCAGCATCGCCCAGAGGTCACGCATTTTTTTTAGGAGTGAACTATTTAGCACTACGTTTCCTGAAAAATTTTGTTCAGATTACACGTCAAATATGTATGACAAATTGGACTAAAGGCTATGAGGCCAAGGTCTAGTCGGTCTGCTCGTGATTTTTACTTATCCTAAGGCAGTGTGGTAGTTAGGCCGGTGGTCTACCTATCCCTGACTAGCCAATAACGATAACTGACACTAGTGCTACTAAGAGGAGGCCAACGTATGGATGGCGAAACTAAGCAGCGGCATTGGGCCAGAAC
>JAYNIS010000081.1:0-4893 GCA_038109325.1 Gammaproteobacteria bacterium
CGTTTGGCTGCCTTGTCCACAGCGAAAGCTCTGATTGCACGGCAGCGATCGGACAGATATCCAGCGCCTTGACCAATGTCTCTGGCGACGGTTCCGATAGTCCTATGAATCGAATCTTACCCTGATCCCTCATGTCCATCAGTGCGCCGACACTATCCTCGACGGGTACGTTCAGATCAATTCGATGGAGGTAGTAAAGATCGATGCAATCGGTACCGAGCCTGCGCAGACTGTCTTCGCAGGTTTTCGTCAAGACCTCTGGCCGACCATTAATCTCTCGCTTACCGCTAGCGTCACGGTATAACCCGCACTTCGACGCTAGAAAGTATTCCGAGCGACGGTGACCGATCGCTTTATTAAGTAATTCTTCGTTTCTACCAAACCCATAAAGCGCCGCCGTATCGAGATGGTCGTAGCCCATATCAAGAACAGCGTTCAGTGTCCTGATCCCTTGATGTTCATCGCAGGGCTCGTATGCCTGAGAGAGTCCCATGCAGCCGTATGCGACGGCTGTAACGTTCGCGTCACCCAGTTTTACTTTTTTTGCCACTGACATCCGTCCTTATTTATTCTATAAAATTCATTTAAATCAATATTTTAATATTTTTATTTAAAAAATTTACTAATATTTCCAGTACAACCGCATCGGATTATCGATCAGAAGCTTGTTTCGTAGCTCCTCGGTCACAGCAATCAGAGGAATCACGTCTACCAGAGCCCCGTCATCGGGCACGTGAGACTTCATGTTTGGATGAGGCCAATCCGTCCCCCACAGGACCCTGTCTGGGAAAGACTCAACTAATGCCTTCGCAAACGGAATGACATCGGAATAGTCAGGAGCCTGCTGAGTCAATCGTTCTGGGCAGCTAACCTTAGTCCAGATATTCGGGTTCTGCTTCAGTAATCTCATGAACGCCTCAAACTCCTCACTGTCAACTCCGAGTCCAACGTCCGGTCGTCCCATATGATCGACAACGACAACCTGGTCCTCAGCGAGAGACTCTAGAAAGGGCCTTAGGTCCTGGAGATCCGGGCTCTCAAAATAGACAACGATGTGCCAGCCCAGAGCCTTAACCCGGGTAGCTAGACCGATAAATACCTCTTTAGGGGTAGAGTCGACCAGTCGCTTTACAAAGTTAAAGCGAACACCCCTGACCCCTGCATCATCTAGTAGCTTCAGTTCGTCATCTGTTACGTCTGGAGACAGAACAGAAACACCTCGAGCGAGCTCACCGGCCGCCTCTAGTGCGTCGACGAGGGCAGCGTTATCCGAACCGTGACAGCTAGCCTGAACGATCACGTTCCTAGAAAACCCGAGGTAGTCTCTGAGCTCAAATAGCTTTTCTTTTGGTGCATCACAGGGGGTGTATTTTCGTTTGGGGTGATAAGGAAAGCGGTCCGCAGGTCCAAACACATGACAATGCGCGTCGACCGCGCCGTGAGGGGGAACATATGATGGCTTCTTTGGGTTCGGATGAAATGGTAGATAATCGGGGTCCATAGTCATAGCGTTCTCACTTTTCCAACGGGTAAACAATGCCTTCAAATAACTTTCTGGCGGTTCGCAATAACGCGGCGCTTCGTAGCTCATCACCATCCATGTAGGCAACGACCGTCAATTCTCCTGTTGGGTGCTCTACCGGTAATGTTTTCTCATCACCCTCTGGAACCAGAGCCAACGGATAGGCCACCGTCCCGGGCGTAATCGCGGCGGTTGCGACACTTACCGCACCTAATACCCCTATCGAGGCATGGCAACGGTGCGGGATAAAGGTACGGGTGGAGATACACCCTCCATCTTGTGGCTCACTAACGAGGCTCATCTTTGGTACAGACTTCTCGCTCACGTCCCCTAGGTTCATGAGCGGACCGACCTGCAGTCGAATAGACTCAAGCCGACTCTTTAACTCAGTATTACTGTCTAGCTCGTCTCGCGACTCGGTGCCGCTGATCCCAAAGTCAGACGCGTTTAAGATGACGACAGGCATCCCGTTATCGATCAAGGTGACGTCAACACCGTCGACCGAATCTTTCAGGTTTCCGCTCGGATACAAGGCTCCGCATGTTGAACCTGCTGTCTCTTTGAATTCACAGGTAACCGGGGCTGATGTTCCCGGCACGCCATCAATAGCAGAATTCCCTTTATAGGTCACTTTTCCATCGGGGGTTTGGACCTGTAAGACAGCGATTTGATCTGTATTCTCCATAAACACAGAGACCTGTGTGACGTCACCCTTGACAGGTACAAGCCCCTGCTCAATGGCAAAGGGGCCGACAGCCGCGAGAATATTTCCGCAGTTCTGTGAGTCGGTAACAATGGCCTGATCAACAAAAACTTGGAGGAACAAATAATCCACGTCACAGTCGGGGTGAGACGATCTCTTGACGATTCCAACCTTTGAGGTCAGCGGATCAGCACCACCCATACCGTCGATCTGTCTATTATCTGGGGACCCCATGATTTCTAGTAGCAGACGATCTCTTTCGCTAGGATCCGCTGGCAAATCAGCGGCAAGAAAGATACCGCCCTTAGAGGTTCCTCCACGCATCCAGACACAGGGGATACCCTCAGACATATTTCAGACCTTTTTCGGCAAGCCTGGGTCGCATGTTATAGATATCCAAACCAAGCTCACCATTCGCTAGCCTCGTCCGCTTATCTTCTTCCTTAGCCTCCCGATCTAACGCGGCCGCGAGAACCGACTCGGCCTCTGAATACCGAACAACGCACACTCCATCATCATCGGCGATGACAACATCACCCGGATTTACAATCTCCTCGGCACAAACGATTTGTACATTGACAGAGCCCAATGTTTCTTTAATCGTTCCTTGTGCAAAAATGTGCTTGGACCAGACTGGAAAGTTCATTTCTCGAAGAATCTTCGTGTCTCTTACCCCGCCCTCGACAATCAATCCCACGACGCCCCGAGCCTGTGCCGACGTCGCCAATAGATCACCAAAAAACCCATGATTCGATGGTGAAGTCGGAGCAAATACAAGAATGTCGCCGGGCTGACACTGCTCGATCGCAACATGCATCATCCAATTATCTCCAGCCGCACCCGAGATCGTGATTGCATTACCGGCAACCGCGACATCTTGCTGTATCGGGCGCATGTAGT
The DNA here is from genome assembly GCA_038109325.1 of Gammaproteobacteria bacterium. Taxonomy (GTDB): domain Bacteria; phylum Pseudomonadota; class Gammaproteobacteria; order Pseudomonadales; family Litorivicinaceae; genus HIMB30. Next base: position 3,126 of record JAYNIS010000081.1, read on the forward strand.
CGGCCAACAACCCTCTGCGGCCTTGGGCCTCGTGAACTGTCGCTACTCCACAACGCGCCAAACCTTCCCTTATCTCTGGGCTTACCCGATTAATTTTTTGAACCACAACATTCTGCGACATATCAGTTCTCCAATTTCAACCGGCTAAAGACTTGCTTTGCGTTACCGGAGAATATCTGCTGTTTTTCGTCAGCCGTAAGTTTGGTGTTGTTATCGATATACCGCTTGGTGTCGTCAAAGTAGTGACCTGTCTCCGGATCAATCCCGCGCACCGCACCAATCATTTCAGACGCAAACAAGATGTTCTTTACCGGGACGATATCTAACAACAAATCGATACCTCGTTGATGATACACACAGGTATCAAAGTAGATGTTTTGGAGCGCCGACTCTTCCAAAGGCGCGTACCCCTGATCTTGGAGAATTCCCCGGAAACGTCCCCAATGGTACGGAACCGCTCCGCCACCATGAGGAATAATGATCTTCAGTGATGGAAAATCTTTGAACACATCCGACATCACCAATTGCTGAAATCCGGTCGTATCAGCGCCAAGATAGTGTGAACCTGTGGTATGGAAGCAGTCATTACAGGCTGCGCTGACATGGACCATGGCAGGAATATCAAGCTCGCACATCACCTCGTAAATCGGATAAAACGACTTGTCTGCCAAGGACTGATCCTGCCAGTATCCTCCGGAGGGATCGGGATTTAGATTGATCCCTAGGAACCCCAAGTCCTCAACTGTTCTACGAATCTCGGGAACCGACTTCTCCGGCGCGACACCGGGTGACTGAGGGAGTTGTGCTACTGGTGCAAAATTCCTTGGAAACAGGTCACAGACGCGTTTGATGATATCGTTCTGGTGTTGTGTCCAATAGAGGCTGGTCCACTCATTACCAACGTGGTGACCCATCCAACTCGCGCGTGGAGAAAAAATAGTCAAGTCGGTTCCCCGCTCCTGCTGAAGCTTAAGCTGATTCTTCTCGATCGACTCTCGGATCTCGTTGTCGGTTACATCAATCGATCCCTTCTCACCTTTGAATAAAGGATCGTTTGCGACAGCTTCCTTCTGCGCTTCTCTGTAGGCACCAACGCCCGGCGGCGTGGTTGTGTAGTGCCCGTGGCAATCAATAATCATAGTCTCTCCTCAACTTTTCATCCGGAACGTATGTCCACTGGCTAATTTTCACAAATAACAAAATGACCGCTGAGCCATAAAAATTCGACCTATCGGTCGACATCTCCATCTCGAGGCTTGTTAGCTCAGTCTTTCGTTCAGTAACTGACTGAGTTTCGCCAGATCCTCTGTGTCAGGGTCGAGCGCCAAGTCACCAATTCTTTGCTGCCACTCGACGGTTGAGCGAGTCATATCTGCCGACAAACCAGTCTCTTGGATAGTCGCAACCACCTCACGCATCTCAGCCGCGCGACGAATACCGTGCTTACTCATCCGTTCGAGGTTATATCCTCCACGCGTCAACCAATCGAGACCGTCAAAGCTCTTCGTTAGCGAGGCAACGATTTCGGGTTGGATACCCAGGCGTTGTGCCGTCAAAAAACATTCTGCACTCAAAGCTTCAACACCCTTGATCATAATTGATCGAGTCATTTTTAATGCAGACGCCTGGCCGACATCGGGACCGCACAAAGACGCGTTGTAACCAAAGTGGTTCAAGAAACTTACGCAATCCGCCGCCGATGGGCCCGACACAAGAAGCGGTGTCTCTAATCTTGAGGGATTAACTGGGCTCATGATAGCCACATCGG
>JAYNIS010000082.1:0-3214 GCA_038109325.1 Gammaproteobacteria bacterium
CGTCAATACTGCCGACTCAGGCAGGTGCTTTCATTAAACTCTGATGATCTGCTGCAAACTGTGATAGCAGTGGCAGTGCTGCGCCCCCAAGTGCGCGCGCGTGGGATCCGCAGGTTCCTTTAACAAGAATTGGTCGTTCAACACCTTCCCAGTTGAGGGTGTGTGAGGCTTCTTCGATTGCTGTGGCGAGCTCTACTTTGACCCAATCCGGAAAAGCGCCATCGATAATCAATGCATCGAGCTCGACCAATGCCGTTGCCGAGAGGGCGGCCATAGCGATCCCTGGGGCTGCCTGGCTAATCCAGTTCGAGACCAGATCTCTATGCTCTTCCCAGCCGTTGGGGTCCTTCCAGAGTGTGGTTCGATCGAGCCCAGATGAGACGAGTGCTTCTTCAAGTTGGAGAAGGCTTGAGTGTTCAATGAGCTGGTCTTTGCTTTTCGGTCCAAGAGGTAGCGAGCCGATCGCGCCTGCATTACCGCCTCGTCCGATGACGAGGTTTCCATCGAGAACAAGCCCGCCACCGATAAACGAGCCAATGTAGGTGTAGAGGTGGTTGGCGTAATGACGGCCTTGCCCAAATAGAAGTTCAGCTCCGCACGCAGCCGATGCATCGTTACAGAATAAAGGGGTGACACCGATGGCTTGCAAGATCGCTGTGCTTAGATCAATTGATTGCCATGACTTAAGGATGTCATTTGGCGCACCCAAGAGCTGTTGCCATCCCGCAATGTTGCCTGGTTCACAGACTCCAACACCCATAAGTCGATCTGGATGACACGATTTGCGTTTGATTAGCGAACGGTAGCTTGAGGCGATGAAGTCTAAAATCGTTTCCGGTTCTGGATAGTCGTAAACCGTATTGAGCTTGGCGAGAATATTTCCGACTTGGTTGATCAAAACAATCTCAGTTGAGCGCCGCCCAATGTGAATCCCGACTGATTGGGCGCCATCGGGGTTTAGGTCAAACGGGACTGATGGCTGTCCAACGCGTCCCCGCTCAGGCTCACCGCGAGATAAAAGCCCATCTGCTTCCAGATCGCGAACGATGTGAGTGACTGTTTGAGGGGTGAGTCCAATAAGTCGTGCAAGTTCGGCTTTCGGTAGAGGGCCATTCAGGCGGATCGTTTGTAGAACCAGTCGTTCGTTGTACTGCCGTACAGCGACTTGATTCGATCCGCGGGATTGAATGGTGCGTGACTGCATTAAATATAGCTCGCGTTATCGTGAACGCCTTGGTCGAGGCCTGTGATCATCGAGACGATTTCATTGGGCTCTGTTTCTGACGTCTTTTTGTTGCCGACGATTCGACCTTGTCGGAATACCCATATCCGATCCACCAAATTAAATACTTGGCGGAGGTTGTGGGAGATGATGATTACAGGGATCCCTTGTTCCTTTAATCCGCGAATAATGTTCTCTACCCGAGTTGTTTCTTGGATACCTAGGGCCGCTGTTGGCTCGTCCATGATGATGAGCTTCTCGCCCCAACCGGCTGCGCGGGCAATCGCGACACATTGACGCTGACCACCGGACATTCCGGCCAGTGATTCAGAAAGATCCGGAATTTTTACACCTGTTTTTTCTAGAAGCTCGGTCGCGTGTTCCAACATCGAACCTGCTTTCATCCAAGCAAACGGGCCTAGCGGAATTGAGAATGGTAGTCCCGGAATCTTGATTGAGTCGTAGGCATCTTCTCGGCCCAGAAAAATATTGGCCGGCACATCCAGGTGATCAGCGAGAGCCAGATTTTGGTAAACGGTTTCAATACCCGCTTCACGAGCGTCTAAGGGCGAACTGAAACTGACATCCTCTCCATAAAACAGGATGCGTCCTTCGGTTGGCTGCTCAACGCCCGTGATGTTCCTTACGAAGGTTGATTTACCTGCGCCGTTATCCCCAACGACCGCGACATGTTCGCCTGGCTCAAGAAAAAAGTCTGCATCGTTTAATGCGTGCACACCGCCGTAATGCTTGGTGAGTCCGTGAGTCTCGAGAACATATTTCATGAAATATCTCTGTTGTTATGACTGTCTGATCAATCTAACCATTTTGGATAATTAAATCAAATGGATTTATTTATTGACATCACCACTACAAACTTGAGAGAGTAGCGCTAACCGTGAAAAGTGCGGGACCGATAAACATAAACGCAAAGAGGATAACTCGATGAAATCATTCGCAAAGATTCTAGTTGCAGGCGCAGTCGCCGCATCTGTTTCTCTTTCAGCGATGGCTGGAAGCCATAGTAAGATTACTGTTGGCTACATCACAAAATCAGCAACAAACGCTGGCTGGATAATGATCAACAATGGTGCCGCTGACGCTGCTAAAGAAGTGGGCGCGAAGCTCATTACCGTTGGCCCTGCATTCCAGGGTGATCTGTCGTCTCAGTTGGAAGTATTTGAAAACTTGACGGCACAGGGTGTGAATGCAATTGCTGTCGCTCCTGTTGATTCAGCGGGCATCGCACCGGCCGTTAATGCCGCAATGAGTGCCGGAATTCCAGTTGTCGCTGTTGATACCGGTGTTTCTGGGGCTGACGTAACATCATTTGTTGCGACAGATAACGAAGCGGTCGCTGAAATTCAGGGTAAGGAAGCGGCGAAGCTGATTAAAGACGGCGACAAGATTATCTACGTAACAGGTAACCAGGCGCAGTCGACCGGCCAAGAGCGTCGCGATGGCTTCATGAAAGGATTCAAGGCGTCACGTTCTAAGTCAGAAATTCTCATCGTTCCTACAGAATGGAACTCTGATCAAGCACAGGCTGGTGTTGAGGCGCTTTTGAACAAGCACTCAGATGTGAAAATGGTTGTAAACGCTTGGGATGGCGGCACCATGGGTGCGAAAGCAGCTCTCGAGAACTTGGGCTACGGCGCGGGTGACGTGAAGCTTGTTGGTTTTGACGGCGCGACCGACGCAATCGTTGCGATGGACAAGGGTTGGGTTCATGTTGATACCGCTCAGATGCTTTACAAGATGGGTTATGAAGGTATCAAAACTGCGGTTGCTGCAGCGAAGGGTGAGACGGTATCAAAGCGTATTGATACAGGAACATTCCTTGTGACACCAAAAACTTCAGCTGAGTACAAAAAGCTGATCGGTATGTAATACCTGTGCCCCGGAAGATCTTCCGGGGCTTTTTTCCTTCTCTCTCAAAACTTCAGGGGTGTGTTGTGGAAAACAGAACCTTCTACGATCGGTTTGCTCAAC
>JAYNIS010000082.1:3314-4846 GCA_038109325.1 Gammaproteobacteria bacterium
AAACTTCAGGGGTGTGTTGTGGAAAACAGAACCTTCTACGATCGGTTTGCTCAACTGTTGGCGGGCTACTTTAAAAAAGACTGGTCTGGTGCTCTTCTGGCGGTAGTGATTCTCGCGATTGCGATTGAGTTAGTGACCGACGGACGTTCATTCTTCCATCCATCCAATCTGATGACGATTTTAAATAACTCAGCAGCACTTGGCGTGATCGCAGGCGGTATGACACTTGTGATCCTGACTGCTGGGATTGATCTTTCTGTAGGCTCTGTCATGGGTATGACAGCAGCTTTGACGGGATATGTTGCTTCGTACTGGGGTTTTCCACCGGTCCTTGCCGTCATGTTCGGCATCGGCCTTGGGCTGTCGATCGGTCTGATTCATGGAACACTGGTCGCGCGATTCGGGATGCCGGCCTTTATTGTCACTTTGGCGGGTCTTTCGATCTGGCGCGGTACAGGCCACCTAACGACAGGTGCGCAGGCGACGCCGAGGCTTGATTCACTATTTGATTTTTTTGGTCGCTATAATCCGTTATCTCCTCTACGTCAGGGATACAAGGACGGAACTCTACCTGAATTCCTTATGCCCCTCGGTCAGTGGGTCGATGCGAACTGGCTTGAATACTTCCGGACATTCCAGATGAGTCTGGTGATCTTTATTTTGTTTTTCATTGTTCTTGGGCTGATCGTGAAGCACACAAAGCTTGGTCGATATACCTACGCGATTGGTTCAAATGAGCAAGGCTCACGTCAGGCGGGTATCAATGTGCGTTTGTATAAAACACTCGCTTACGTCATTTGCTCGTTTACAGCTGCCTTTGGCGCGTTGATGTTTTTGGGGCGTGCGCCCTACGCGAAAAGCGATTACGGTCAAATGTGGGAGTTGGACGCAATCGCGGCAGTTGTGATCGGTGGTACATCGCTTTTTGGTGGCCGGGGATCGATCCTCGGAACCTTTTTGGGCGTGATTCTCCTAAAACTCATCAATAATGGTCTTACGCTCGCGCAATTGAATACGTTCTGGCAGATGATCGTTCTTGGCATGATTATCCTACTCGCAGTCGGCATTGATATCGTCCGTCAAAACGCGACGCCTGAGCGGATCAAGCAGGTGCTATTCGCGATCGGAGCGGCGACTTTATTATTTGCCGCCATGCATCCAGCGTCGAATTATTTTGGCGGCCTGATAGCTCTCCATGAACATCAAAGCATGCAAGCGATTGTTGATGCGGGCGGACAACTGGCTCCGAATCAGATGACACGTCTTTTAGAGGCCGATGTGATCGCTGCACTCCAGGCAATGATTGGTTCGCAAGCGTTGTTGTCTTGGGGTCTTCTTATTGCCACTGTCGCTGGGTTTGTGATGGTTGCCAACCCGACACAGCAGCGTGCATTTATTTTGACTGGCGTAATCGTTGTTTCTGCTGCGGGCTTGATCCTGCAAGGCTTGCCAGGTCTTCCAGTACTGATCCTCGGTCTTGTTGCGGTCCTTGGCTCGCTGATGACTGATGATCTATTTCAACGCGCTAAAGT
>JAYNIS010000083.1:0-4695 GCA_038109325.1 Gammaproteobacteria bacterium
TCAGCGACCAATTCAATCCGCGCGACAACCCACTGACGCGCCTGATCCCAAACCTCTAAAACACGCTCTCTGACCGATGGAACCCCATCACGCGATAACCTGCGTGACAGCCAGCGCATGGGTTGATCAATTGCCGGCAAATCTGGCAACAATCGTAGCACGTACACCCAGTATGCACCGCCAATCAAACAGCTCGAAAAGATCAGTGATATCGCGAGCATCGGGGCTTCAAACAGGAGAATCAGAGTTATCATTGCCAATGCAGCCGCCAAACCTACCGGTAACACATCTCGAAATTGCTGAGCTAATAAGTGAATTATCCAAATGGTCAAAGCGATCATTCCCGAGGCGCCAAGGGCAATGGCTGAATAGTGATAACTCAGGGAGAAACCAGGCGCTTCCAGAGCAACTAATACACTGAGCCAACTGACGACACCTAGGATTGATAATACCGATACAAGCAGCAAAACCGTCAGTGCTCGACGTTCCTCAGAAATCGATTCCTGTTCTAAGATGGTTCTTGGAACATGATCAGCTATCAATGGCGCCGCAAAATCCGGAGACATCGGTTGGTTTAACTTAATCGCCTGGTCCAATGAATCGCCAAACCAGGATCGGAATGTAGGCTGCGCTAACTTCACACTCCAATCGACCAAGCCATCATCGATTCCTGCGGCAGACATCATCTGACGGATCGGTTGAATTAGTTGATTACGACCTAAATCACCGAGTCGCGGAATTAGGCTTAAAGGTAACCGACTCTCAAACGCGATTGGGGTCTCCGCGATTAATTGAACACGCAAAAAATCTGATTCAGGAACCAAAAACCAGCCAAATTCAGTAACAGGCATCGTACCGACTTCATTGCCCCCAACCAGAACTCGAAGTTTGGCCTTACCTTCCTTCACCTGCCACAAACGATCTCTCGCAAGGCCAACTGAGACCTTGCCCGCTTCGAGCCTAAAAATTTGTGGTTTAGTCGAGCTCAATGACATCACCTTCCCACAGATCAGATACGCTGGAAAAAATAAAAATTCGACAATTAGCGGTACCCAGTCGATTCAAAAGCTCCATCTGCCGATCGGCAGACAACGGCGCCAAAGCGTCCACCATAATTAAAGTGTCTGCACCCTGCGCAAGCGCTCGAGCCACAGACAAAGCAGCGGCCTCTGATGACGAAAGACCCTGATTATCAGGGCCAATACGATAATTAAGTGATCCGCCAAACCGCTCTCGCCAATGATCAAAACCGATCAAATCCATCAAATTACCAAAATGATATTCACCAACTTCGCTCGCATCCCAAGCAAAGTTACTCCGCAACGTCCCTGGTAAAAACTCCGACTCAGGTCCTAAAACCGTAATCGGTTCACCTTCTCGAACCAGTTCCTCACTGGCACTCAAAAGGATCTCAGGAACCTGAGTACGTAACACATGTACTCCAGGGCCTTTGATGTTGAGCAAGTCGCGAAGCTCGCTCATCATTTTCTTGGGTTCACGTTCAGTTCGAACGCGTGGATTCAGGGTTAAAGCCCGTGCCTGCTTAAAATGACGTGTCGGCATGAGATCAAGAAACAAAAATCCGAGCCCCACCACCCAGATTGATGCTGATAAATGAAGCAAACTATCGAGGACCAGCATGCCAAAAATCGTGTTGATAGCGAGAATGCGACCACCGACATCTCTCGAAAGCCGAGGAATCCAATCCGGTGCCATCGCATCTAGAGCAGCTTCAAGATCATTCCACTGGGACCTGTGAATCAGTGTGATTGATGTATAAGTCGTGGATGCCAGAATGAGAGCAGTTAATATCCAAAGTGGTGTCAATGATGCATCGCTGACCTGACCTAGAATGCTGACCAACATCACAAGCAGCAGTCGTGCAAGCACAACCAAGGTGAGCCCGAACCATTGAACTGAAAGATTATAATCGGGGCTACCGGGCTCAAGTACGTAGCCGCCGACGGCAAATGCTTTGCGCCAACGTGTCACATGTATTTTTGAATCACCATCAACACTCATCACCCAACCAAAGAGTTGATAACGCACGCGTTGAAGTAGCCCATTTTCGTCAACAAAAACGGATCCCGAGATCGGGGGTTTCAGTCGGCGCTCCTTCAATTGATAACCGAGTGTTCCAGCTTCATCAGCGACAGCTTCAAAAGTCGCTCCTGTCGCAATCAGACCATCCAGAATTGCCGTCATGGGTTCAGACTACGCCCAAGAAGCTCCAAGAGGCGAACACGCCCGCTAATCACAGTAACATCACAGTGTTCACCCGGTGCCGGGATATTCGCTCCTGACTCAGTAACCACCTGCTGTAATCGAACACCATTGTTAAATAGGCGTTCCGCCAATAGACGGCTACCGACCCAATCACGAATATCTTGTACTGACAAAATATCACCCGAATCTGTGAACACCTGTCCTGAGAGACTAACATCCTCGCAAGTCACATCGACACGTTCGCCAAGCACTCGGGGTTGGATTGACGATGGAACAAACAGAGCCACCTCTGCGCGCGCGGTGTTTCCGAGACCACGATGTGAAGTCACAACGCCGAGCGCTGTTTCTGTATCAGCAACCCGTACCGCCCATAAGCTAATCGCCCAAATCACAATCAGAAGCGCAACAAATGGCCATAGCCACCACATGCGACGGGGCAATCCCAAGCTATCTGTCGCCGACTGATGCCTCTCTTTAGCCACTTAAATCCCTCATAAAGTGGTCTCTAACTGACTCACAACATACCGGAATTTCAATCGAGCCGCTTCCACATCAGCAAGCCCTCGCGCATCAGGTTGCGCGAGCCTGGTCTCGGCAGACATCGCGACAGCAAGTGCGACACTCCAGGTTGATTTATGCTGACGTGTCAACGGAAGTTCAAGCGCCCAAACTGGAGTATTCACAGACCAATATGCTCCATGATCAACCTCGAGGTACCACTCAGAGATTCCCAGTAATGCCCCACTTCCACGGACATGACTTCGGCACTCTAGCTGCCCATCAAGGATCAATGTTGGCTTTGGGAAATGTACGTCGATTCCAGGATCCAAATAGACGCCCTGACCGTGATCAACGATCCATTTCAAATCTCGGTTTTCAAGATGTGCAATCCAAGGATTCATCGAGTCACCATCGAAGGAAACGAGACCGGATAAACATAGTCAAGTTCACCCATTCCAAGCGTCTTCTTATGCCTGTGGACGCATTGCAGGGAAAAGAATCACATCACGAATTGAATGTTGTTCAGCCAAGAACATCACCAATCGATCGATCCCAATTCCCTCGCCAGCTGTGGGCGGCAATCCATATTCCAAAGCCCTCACATAATCATCGTCGTAGAACATGGCTTCATCATCACCATCAGCTTTTTGAGCGACTTGCTCACGGAAGCGTTGTGACTGATCTTCTGCGTCATTGAGCTCACTAAACCCATTGGCTAGCTCGCGTCCGCCAATGAAAAACTCAAATCGATCAGTCACAAATGGATTATCATCATTTCGACGTGCTAGTGGACTCACTTCAGCCGGATACTCTGTAATGAATGTTGGATGCATTAATTGCTCTTCAGCAACCGCTTCGAAGATCTCGATTTGTACTTTTCCAAGACCCCAGGATGATTCGATTTTTAGGCCTAATGACCGCGCGAGAGTTGTCGCTTGTGAAAGATCATCCAAAATGGCATCTGTCGCCTTATCGCAATACTTCAAGATTGCTTCTTTGACAGTCAGCGTATGGAAGGGTTCTTTTAAATCAACCTGCGAACCATCTTCGAGTGTAAATAGAGTTTTGCCACACACGTTCTGTGCAACCTCACGAAGAAGCACCTCAGTTGTTTCAATCAAATCACGGTAGTCCGCATAGGCCCAATAGAATTCAAGCATCGTAAATTCTGGATTGTGGCGCGTGGACAAACCTTCGTTTCGGAAGTTACGGTTAATCTCGAACACTCGCTCAAATCCACCAACAACTAAACGCTTCAAAAATAACTCAGGTGCAATTCGGAGATACATATCGATATCGAGCGCATTGTGATGCGTGACAAACGGACGCGCAGTCGCTCCACCTGGAATCACTTGTAACATCGGCGTTTCTACTTCCAAGAAATCACGCGACTCAAAGAAATGACGAATCGCAGCAATCACTTTCGAGCGCATCGTAAACACTTTACGCGTTTCATCATTCGTCATGAGATCCACGTATCGCTGACGATACCGTAACTCTGTATCGGTCAGTCCTTTGTGCTTATCTGGAAGAGGGCGCAATGATTTTGTCAGTAAGCGAATTTCACTGAGATGCACCGATAGCTCGCCAGTATTGGTTTTGAACAATGTACCACGGCCACCGATAATATCGCCTAAATCCCAGGTTTTAAAATCGTCATAGATCCCTTGAAGAAGGTCGGCCTTTCGGGCATACAGCTGAATCCGACCACTCACATCCTGAATTGTTAAGAAGCTCGCCTTACCCATGATTCGACGCAACATAATGCGACCACAGACAGCAACTTCGATCCCTTTCTCCGCCAATGCTTCTTTTTCGTCCGCTCCATGCGCTTGCACGAGATCGAGCGCTAAGTGGCTTCGGCGAAAATCATTGGGAAAAGTTGGCCCGTCGGCAATGCGAATCAGGGATAATTTTTTCTGTCTCTCAGCAATGAGTTGATTTTCATCGACTTCGATTTCTGGAGTG
>JAYNIS010000084.1:0-4675 GCA_038109325.1 Gammaproteobacteria bacterium
GGTGCTGGTGCTGGTGCTGGTGCTGGTGCTGGTGCTGGTGCTGGTGCTGGTGCTGGTGCTGGTGCTGGTGCTGGTGCTGGTGCTGGTGCTGAAGGAGCATCAACGATGGTTTCGTTAATAATCTGTGGCGCCGGTTTTATTGCATCTGTAGCCGATTGCTCATCAGCTCTTTCAATTGTCGCCGCGACAGCAACAGACTCAACCGGAGTAGTCGGTGAAAAGTCTTTCTTTGGAGCTTTCATGTGCGCATCAAACCGTTGTTTCGCAGTAATTGCAGATTCTTGCCCCATCCGCTCAACGCTCGGAACATTGAGAGTTTTGCCTTTTTCCAGTGCATTCACGTTGTTGTACTCGAACGCATCCGGATTCTCGTCATAGATAGCCATCATGACTTGCTCGATCGTCAAATCTGGAGGCTGGACACGCTTAGCCAACCGCCATAAGGTCGACCCATTTCGAACGGATAATGTTTTGGGCATAGTTGCCACGGGTTCGACTGCTTTTTTCTCAGGAGATTTCACAGCGACTTTGACTTCAGGTGACTTTGGCTCAATAACAGGGATCTTTTTCGGCGACTCTTCGGCCAACTTTGGCTGTGCTACTGGCTTCGGTCCAACCGCCACTGATACGGGGATCAAGACCGGTCCATTTGGAGTGAATACCTCGACGAGCGTCGTCAGTTCAGGCTGAGTCCAAGCAGTCGCTGTTCGAATGACAAGATCAATCCGTCCATTACTGGAATCCACAGCATATGTCAGTCCTGACAGGTATTCTGGACGATCAATTCCGCGTTCCGTGAATGCAGACTCAGATGCGAGTAATGGGAATAATTGTGTCGCTGTTACCGACCCAAGATTTGTGACCTCAAGGCGTAACTCCAGGGGTTCACCTTGATGCGAGACAACGATTGGGCCCTTCCAATCAAATGCTGATACCAGCGTCGACCAGAATAAAATTGATAAAAAAGCGAGGCGCTTCATGACATCGTCCCTAATGCACTAACCAAAACACTTTTGGCTTCCTGTGCCCAAATTGTTTTCTCAAGATCTGCTGTCACCATCAAATGAACCCACTCATCCGATACTTGACGCGCAAATACTCGCATCGCCGAATCGTGATCGACTCGCCCTGAATCCGGGGAAATACTCATTCCGCCTTCATATGTATCAGTCGATTTCGCTATGATTGAGGCGACCGTTTTGGAGTCAGCCGCTTGCAGCCACAAACTCGCATGAACGGTATAAAAAGAATCCGACTGCAGACGTTCGAGGGAGATATCGGCATTTTGCAGTCCGTCTAATCCATGAAGCGCTTCGACCAACACAGCCTCATCTAGAGTTCGCGCATTGAATGCGAGCGTTCCACCAAACGGTTTAGGCTCAGGATCACGACCGTTGAACAATTGGGTCACCTGACCTGCGAGCGCCTCGACACCCTGAGGTTGCTCCACTGCAGGCTCTCTTACAACGCCATGCAATGTGAGGATTGAATCGGCATCAAGATCACTCACCAACCACTTTAACATGACAAAAAGAGAGAGGTTGGGTGCAAATATTGTGGCATCTCCGCTGTAGGTTCGGTTCAGATCAAAAACAACAGTCGCTGTTGCTAAATCCGCTTCGCTGTCGAGCTCAATAACAACTGTTCGACCCTGAAAACGGCGCGCCTCACCGGCAGACTCCATAGAATCAACCAATCGTAGGCGGTAATCGCCTTCGACTGATTCGATGACTTCAAGGATCGAGTCACAAAGGCCCGAACCGGCGCCTGTAATAACGAGTTCGGTCACTGGCTGTACCTAAGAATCGAAAGCATCCGCTTCAATGGCTCAGCAGCACCCCAGAGTAATTGATCACCGACAGTAAATGCATTTAGATACTCGGGTCCGAGATTCATTTTACGAACACGTCCGACGGGAACACGCAAGGTCCCTGTGACGGCTGCCGGGGTGAGCTCGCCCATCGAGTCTTCACGCTCATTCGGAATCAGGTCAGTCCAGTCAGTTCCGTTGGCGAGAACATCATTGATCTCATTTATTGGCACATCATGCGTTAACTTGATCGTTAATGCCTGAGAATGGCAGCGCATAGCACCGATACGAACACAGGTTCCATCAATCGGCATTGGATTTGATTCGCGACCAAGGATCTTGTTGCACTCTGCCATTGCTTTCCATTCTTCACGGCTCTGACCGTTATCGAGCTTGGTGTCAATCCACGGCAGAAGACTTCCCGCAAGTGGATACCCAAAAAACTGAGTTGGAATGCCATCGCCACGGAGCGCATCTGTCACTTTGCGATCGATATCGAGGATTGCAGATGATGGCGTTGCGAGCTCCGTAGCCACCTGAGACTCGAGATATCCCATCTGAGATAACAGCTCACGCATGTTGTTTGCACCAGCCCCACTGGCCGCTTGATAGGTCATTGCTGTCATCCACTCAACCCATCCCTGACGGATTAAGCTTCCTACCGCCATGAGCATCAAACTGACGGTGCAGTTACCGCCAATGAAATCTTTACGGCCATCGGCAAGTGCCTGATCGATCACATCCCGGTTCACTGGATCCAACACAATCACGCTATCCGATGCCATACGAAGTGCGGATGCCGCATCAATCCAATAGCCATTCCATCCGAATTCACGCAATGGGCCATAGACCGCTTTGGTGTAGTCACCACCCTGACATGTCACGATCACATCGCAGCTTGCCAACGCAGTCGTCGACATCGCGTCTTGCAATGTTTTTTCTGTCGCCTCAGAAGGCGCATCCTGGCCGACTTGGGACGTCGAAAAAAATACAGACTCGATTCCAGCAAAATCATTATCAGCGCGCATCCGGTCCATCAAGACCGAACCAACCATACCGCGCCATCCTACAAATCCAACACGCATGATCATTCCTTAAGTCAGTGCCTTCAGCACAGCTTCACCCATTGCACGGCATCCAACGATTTGCTCGCCCGATGCACCTGTTGCGATATCTTTTGTTCTCAGTCCAGACGCCAACACCGATTTCACCGCATCTTCAATCGCTTGCGCAGCTTTGGGTGCGTTCAGCGAGTGCAACAGCATCATTGAAACCGACAAGATCGTCGCCAGCGGATTCGCCAAATCTTGCCCTGCAATATCAGGGGCTGATCCATGGCATGGCTCATAGAGTCCTTGCTTTTGACTATTTAAAGAGGCCGATGGGAGCATACCAATTGATCCGGTCAGCATCGCCGCCGCGTCTGACAGAATGTCTCCAAACAAATTACCAGTCACCATCACATCAAATTGTTTTGGTGCCCGAACAAGCTGCATCGCCGCGTTGTCTACATACATATGCAACAACTCAACGTCAGGATATTCCTGACTCAGACGCTCCATCACTTCGCGCCAAAGCACCGTCACCTCGAGAACATTCGCCTTATCGACAGAACACAGCTTCTTGTCACGCGCCATCGCCGCATCAAAAGCAATTCGTCCGATCCGTTCGATTTCTGGCTCTGAATAACGATCCGTGTTGTAACCCACGCGCTGACCTGGCTCTCCCTCGATACCGCGAGGCTCGCCAAAATAAATACCGCCAATCAGCTCACGGACAATCAGCAGATCAAGGCCACTGACCACCTCTTCCTTGAGGGTCGAAGCCGATGCGAGCTCAGGGTACAAAAGTGCCGGCCGCAAATTCGCGAAAAGATCCATACCTGCTCGGATTTTTAACAAGCCTTTCTCAGGGCGCTTATGCATCGGAAGGCTATCCCACTTCGGTCCACCCACGGCGCCAAAGAGCACTGCATCTGCGTCCTTGGCTTTTGTAAGTGTCTCATCAGGCAGTGGTTCTCCTGTTGCGTCAATCGCAGCACCACCGATCAAACACTGTTCGGTCGATATTCCCAGTGCATGCTGTTCATTAACTCGATCAAGAACGCGACCAGCCTCAGCCATAATCTCTGGGCCAATACCATCACCCGATAACAAAATAATATTCGGCATCAGTTGTCCTTAATCTCGAAATAGCCACGGTGCATCAACAGCACGCTTCGCTTCATACGCTTTGATTGCGTCTGCATCTTTGAGTGACAGACCAATCTCATCCAACCCTTCTAACAGGCATGTTTTTCTGAACGGATCAATTTCAAAAGACGCACTGAATCCATTCGGACCTGTCACTGTCTGTGATTGCAGATCAACCGTGATTTCAATCGGTGTTTCACCGGTTGCGAGTGCAAACAAGGCATCCACTTCACTTTCAGCCAAAATCACTGGCAACAAACCATTCTTGAAACTGTTATTGAAGAAAATATCCGCATAAGACGGAGCGATCACGGCCTTGAAGCCATATTCGAGAATCGCCCACGGTGCATGCTCACGACTGGATCCACAGCCAAAATTA
Source organism: Gammaproteobacteria bacterium (assembly GCA_038109325.1). Classification (GTDB taxonomy): domain Bacteria; phylum Pseudomonadota; class Gammaproteobacteria; order Pseudomonadales; family Litorivicinaceae; genus HIMB30. The sequence goes on from JAYNIS010000084.1 coordinate 4,382, forward strand.
TCACGCGCAAGCAAAATACTCGCGCCCGTAAAACGTGAATCATTCAGCACAAAATCAGGATTCAAACGACGCGTCGCGTGATCCATTCCTGGCTCACCCGGATCCAGATAACGCCAGTCATCAAACAAGTTGACTCCGAATCCTGTCCGCTTAATGGATTTCAAATACTGCTTCGGAATGATTTGATCAGTATCGACGTTTGAACGATCTAAAGGCACAACCAAACCGGTTTCTTTTATAAACTGCTGCATCACCTGCCCCTTACAACCATTCTCTGACGTCAACAAAATGACC
>JAYNIS010000085.1:0-4638 GCA_038109325.1 Gammaproteobacteria bacterium
CTGAGATCGCGCGTATTGAAGCCGATGGTGATGATGAATCCCTTGAAAAAGCGTTTGCCGACGTCAGTGAACATGTGAGACTGGCGGCATTGTTAGTCACAACAGAACTGCGCGGTGATCAAAATGAAACGCCCAATGAGCCGATCGTGCATTAAGTGAGTACGCTGATGTTTTCTTTGCATGTCTATGAGGAACGCCGCAACCGGCTAAAGGCGTTGATGCCTGAGAAGTCGCTGGCTATTATTTCGGCCGCACACGAAGTCATTCGTAATCGAGATGCTGAGTATCCGTTTAGACAGTCGAGTGATTTTTGGTATCTCACTGGGTTTACTGAGCCAGACGCGGTCCTGGTTATCGGTCCCGGTCAGGCGGATCGATTGTTTGTTCGACCAAAGAATCCTGATCAGGAAGTATGGACAGGCCGGCGACTCGGTCCTGAGCATGTGAAAACCCGTTTGGGGATTGATGAAGGTTTTCCGATCGAGGCCCTTGATTCTGAGCTTGGCCGGCTGTTAGCCGATGTTGCCTGGGTCGAGTATCCATTTTATTGCCAAAGGTCGTCTGAGATTGTTGATCGCGCGATCGAGGCCAAAGGAATCAAATCACGGCGTCAGGATCTATTATCACATCGCGTCGATTTATCCCGTCATTTGCACCAAGCACGTCTCATTAAATCGGGTGAAGAAGTCGATTTAATGCGCGAAGCAGGGCGGATTTCTGCGTTAGGTCACGTCGCCGCAATGCAAGCCTGTAAACCTGGAATGACAGAAGATCAACTGGCATCTGTTGTTGAACATTGCTTCCGTATGGAAGGTTCACCAGCGGTTGCTTATCAGACGATTGTCGGTGGCGGTGATAATGCGTGCATCCTTCACTACATCGATCGGAGTGATCAGCTACATTCTGGCGATTTGGTGTTGATTGATGCTGGCTGTGAAATCCAAGGGTATGCAGGCGACATTACACGAACATTTCCGGTGAATGGCTCTTTTACGAATGCGCAAGCTGAATTGTATGAAGTTGTGTTGAGTGCACAGGCTGAGGCAATTCAATCGATGGTTGTTGGAAAGTCAATCAAGCGCTTTCATGAGGCAGCTTTACGCCGACTGACCGAGGGGCTAATTGAGCTGAAAATCATCGAGGGTCCATTTGAGGCTGCACTCGAGGACAAGCGATATCTTCCTTACTACATGCATGGAACAGGTCATTTCTTGGGTCTCGATGTGCATGATGTTGGCGCCTACGAAAATGATGGTCAGCCCATCGAGCTCACTGAAGGCATGGTGATTACATGTGAGCCTGGTCTCTACATCAGTCAGTTATCAGATGCGCCTGCGAGGTATCGAGGTATAGGTATTCGGATCGAAGACGATGTCCTAATCACCAAGCGAGGCCCTGATATTTTGACATCACAGGTGCCAAAGGAACGGGCAGATATTGAAGCCCTGATGCGAGGCTAATTGTGGAGATTAGTGTCATCGGTGGTGGACCGATTGGATTGATCGCTGCGCGCGCACTGTCGACGGACGGCCATCAAGTCCGCCTGTTCGATCCATCAATTAATAAGCCCAAAATGTCTCTTGCACTGGCCGAGTCCACATTACGTCTTCTCGACTGCATCGGAGTCGAGCTTGAAGCAGGCCAAGACCTCACTGAAATCCTAGTGAATGAGAAAGGACTGCCTGGTTCGATCTTGTTGCATGCATCGGAGTGTGGATACCCGCGTTTTGGGCGAGTCGTCTGTTCTAAATCGCTCGAAGAGGCCGTGTTGTTGCATGTGTCAGAGTGTGTTGAAACGGTTGCCGTCGACACCATTCGAGCGCGAAGTGCCCAAGCGAACCCGCGTATTCAATTAGCGACAGGCGAGGAAGTGGCTCCAGATTTAGTCATTTTAGCTGATGGCGGACGCAGTCATCTGACGGAGTGTTTGGGGATGATGGCACATCATAGGCCCTTTGGGCGCTCTGCAATTCTAGGTCGCCTTCGTGTCAGTACCCTGATGAAAGGTAGGGCGTATGAACGCTTTATTGGTACAGGTCCTTTGGCAATTTTGCCTGTTGAACAGGATGTTTATGGATTTGTTTGGTCGCTCAGCCCAAATCATGCTGAGCAATTACAGGAATCTCCCTCCGAGCTTATCGGAGCACTGAGAGACGCGATGCCTGAAGAGCTCGGGTCCATCGAACTTGTGACGGATCCTTTCGTGATTCCTTTAGTGGAACGGTGGATCGATCAACCCTATCGGCCAGGGGTTGTGTTGATTGGTAATGGTGCACAGACGATTCATCCCGTCGCAGGCCAAGGCCTGAATCTGGCGCTTCGTGGGGTCACGCAAATTGCGGCTGAACTCAAGCAGTCAGATCCTGATACGGCTGTCCGAACTGCATTTGCCAACTGGAAGCCGAATCGAGATAAAACACGCTTGGCTTCATCGAGTTTAGAGGCATTGTTTGACCGTGATGTATTACCGAGGAAAATCCTTACGAGTCTGGGTATGGCAGTCGCCGACCAGAGTCCGTGGCTGAAGACTAAAATTGCTGAAGCCGGTATGGGAATTATCTCTTGAAAACAGCAATTATCGGTGCGGGTTCAATTGGATTGGCGGCCGCTTTGGTGTGTCAGCGAGCTGGACACTCAGTCACCGTGTATGACCCCCATGGATTTGATCAGAAATCCTTGTCAGCTGAAATTGATCCACGGGTTTGGGCGTTGGGGCGGAAGTCAACAGATCTGTTAGAAGATCTTGGCGCATGGAGTCCTGACGAGCGGGTTTCTTCGTATCAATCGATGCATGTGATTGATGCACGCAGTGATGCCAAGGTGACCTTTTCGGAGCCGTCGCTTGGTCATTTAGTTGAAGCAGATTGGGTCCGTAATCAGTTGTTGTCTCAGGTTGTTGAATTAAGTATTCGCTGTATTCCTGACCGGGTGCAGTCGGTTTCCGACAAAGGCATTTTGGAACTTCAGCATGATCAGGCTGAGGCTGATTTGGTAATCTTCGCAGAAGGTAGGCAAGCGCAAACAGCGATTGCATCTGGGTTCGAAGTTGTCGACGGTGGCTATCGACAGCGGGCAGTTGTTGGGACTTTGAAGTGCGAGCAGCCCCATCATAGCGAAGCATTTCAAATTTTCACTGAGTATGGGCCGCTCGCGCTCCTCCCTTTACCAGATTGCGATAATCAACATCGTGTGAGCTTGGTTTGGTCGTTAGATCTGGAGACCGCAGCTGAACTTCAAGAATGCTCGATTAAGGAGCTCGCTTTGAGGATCAGTCAGACCAGTGAGTGGGCGCGTGGAGCCTTAGCATTTGTGGATGAGCCGATTTGGATTCCACTGTCTCAGCAGTCTTTAAAGCACGATTCTTTGGGATGTTTGTTGGCCATTGGCGACACGGCACATGGCATTTTACCGTTAGCAGGGCTCGGGGCGAATCTTGGATTTGGGGATGTGACTGCTCTTAAGCAGACGCTCGAGAAACATCCGAGTGCCCAAGGTGATCGTATTGCGCGGACCGTTGCCCGTGAACGTCGTTTTGAGCAGCGGACTGTTGCTATGGTGATGGGCCTTTTTTCAAACGTGTTTCGCTCCGACCAACCCTTGCTGCAATTGGGCCGGAGTTTTGCCTTATGCACAGCGGATCGTCATGCAACGATCCGGTCATTGATTCAGGAGTTAGCTGGCTAATGTTCACAGGGATTGTTCAGGGTTTAGGTGAAGTCACTTACATTGAGGATCATGGTGGAATCCGTCGGCTGCAGGTTCGACTTCCGTCAGGTCACGATCAGGGTCTTGAGACCGGCGCCTCGGTAGCGATTAATGGTGTCTGTCTGACGGTTGTCGGTTGGAATCAACAGGGTGTCCAGTTTGATGTGATCTATGAAACATTGCGACTCACCAATCTTGGTGCATTAGAGATCGGTAATTTCGTCAATGTGGAGCGAGCAGCTTGTTTTGGCGATGAAATCGGTGGTCATGTGTTGTCTGGACATATTCATGGCCAAGTAAAAGTGACCGAAGTGGAAGAAACTCAGGCAAACCTTGCTGTCTGGTGGCATGTTCCTGAGGGTTTGCAAAAGTATGTGTTAGCAAAAGGCTATGTCGCATTGAACGGGTGCTCTTTGACCGTCGGTGACACCGAACGTGATGGGCAGTTCAGTATTCATTTGATCCCGGAAACCCGAGAGTTAACGACCTTTGGCCGCGTCGCGGTGGGTGATGCATTAAATCTTGAGATCGACTCTCAAACTCAGGCCATCGTCGATACAGTTGAGCGAGTATTGGAACAGCGTTTGTGAGTACCTGGCAGCGTACGTTAGCTAATGCCGTGACGAGCTCAGATGTGTTGATGATGCGCTTGGGCTTGGATGCAAAAGAGATCCTTGGGGTCGATCATACGCCTGATTTTTCGATGCGTGTGCCTGAGCCGTTTATCACGCGCATGGTGCCTGGAGATCCGCAAGATCCCTTGCTGAAACAAGTGCTGTCGGTCGTAGATGAACGTCAAGCGATGCCTGGTTTTATCGCCGATCCCCTAGACGAATTTGCGAGTCCGCTTGCTGGGGTATTGCACAAGTACCGTTCGCGGGTTCTTCTGATTTATCGAGGCGGATGTGCGATCAATTGTCGTTATTGTTTTCG
>JAYNIS010000086.1:0-4456 GCA_038109325.1 Gammaproteobacteria bacterium
ACAAATCACGCGTAAAGCCAGAATCAATCGCTGCTTCAGTCATGACCATTCCCGAGGCGTTGTAGCGACGCTTCTGCGGTATCACCGTCTTGTAGAGAATCTCGCCCTGGTAGATTTCAAAGGTCGCCTGATCCGCTACATAATTTGGGCCATTAATAACTGCCAGGTCAGTCATCCGAATATTGTATTTGCCGAGCTGCTGGCTATCACCAACACCCATCCTTAGATCTCGGTGTTCGGTGTGGTTTTCCACCATCACCACCCCAAAGATCGTGATAGCCAGACCAAAATGCGCCAACCACATCCCTATCATGCCCCGCTCAACTCGAGTAAAGGTGGCTCCAATACTCCCGTGTAGGCCAATTTTTTTAACGAAATCAACGCCTGTCGCAATTGCTAGCCAAAGAGCCAGGGTCACCCCGAGTGCCGTGCCAATCGAATAGTTTCCATCCAACACGCTGGGCCATGCCAAGCCAACAAGGACGCTGACAATGAGTGTCACAACCAGTGGTCGATACAATTTTGGATCATCTGACTGCCTCCACTTAGCAAGTGGTCCAAACGCCATACCACTCACCAAAATTGCAGTCAGCGGAACAAAGACCGCGTTAAAGAACGGAGGGCCAACAGAGACTTTCCCGCCACCAACAGCATCAACCAACAATGGATACAGGGTGCCTAACAAGACACTCACAGCCATCACAGTCAACATCAGATTGTTAAACAGGAGAAAGGACTCTCGAGAAATCCAACCGAACTCTCCCGGCTCAGACACTTTTGACGCGCGCACTGCGTATAGAGTCAACGACCCACCGATCACCACAATCAAAAATCCAAGAATAAAGACCCCGCGCTCCGGATCATTCGCAAACGCGTGCACAGAGGTCAACACACCCGAACGCACAAGGAAGGTGCCGAGTAACGACAAAGAAAACGCAGCGATTGCCAGTAAGAGAGTCCAACTACGGAACAGACCTCTTTTTTCTGTCACTGCCAACGAATGCATCAATGCAGTCGCGACTAGCCAAGGGATTACGGATGCGTTTTCAACTGGATCCCAGAACCACCAGCCGCCCCAGCCAAGCTCGTAATATGCCCACCAGCTTCCGAGCGCGATACCCAATGTTAAAAAGGCCCAGGCCACTGTCGTCCAGGGGCGTGACCAACGAGCCCACGTGGAATCAAGCTTTCCTGAGATCAGTGAGGCCATTGCAAAGGCGAAAGCCACCGATAATCCAACGTATCCCATATACAGCATTGGTGGGTGAAAGATTAGCCCGGGATCTTGAAGTAGCGGATTCAGGTCAGCGCCATTACCTGGCGCGAATGGCAAAATGCGAACAAACGGGTTACTCGTAAATAACATAAACGCGAGAAAACCAACGCTGATCATCCCCATCACTGATAGCACAAGAGCTGACATGTGGTCTGGAATACCGCGACTAAATAGCGCAACAGCTGCCCCCCAAAACGCGAGAATCAATGCCCACAAAAGCAACGAACCCTCGTGCGCACCCCACACAGCACTCATCCGGAAGTACCAGGGAAGATCGAGATTCGAATTGTCCGCGACGTATTTGATACTGAAGTCATGCGCCAAAAAGCCATACATCAGAACACCAAAAGAGACCGCAAGAGCCAACCCTTGCAACAGCGCTAAAGGCTTCGCTGTCGCACAAAAGCCGTTCTGATTCGTGAGATAACCGTATAGCGGAAACACAGCAAGACAAATGGATACACCGAACGCGAGGACTAGTGCGAAGTGTCCAACCTCAGGGATCATTGCTTTTGACCTCCCATCATCTGATCGAGCTTACCTGACTGTCTCAGGGCTTCAGTGACTTCAGGAGGCATATAGTTTTCATCATGCTTGGCGAGGACTTCGCTTGCGACAAACTGCCCTCGATTAATACGGCCCTGGACGACCACTCCTTGGCCTTCGCGGAATAAATCAGGAAGAATTCCTTCGTAAGTGACACGGACATTGTGGTCAAAATCCGTAACATCAAACGCAACTTTAAGACTCAGGGGATCACGATCGACGGTTCCATCGGCGACCATCCCACCAACACGTATCATTTGTGCAGAGGGTGCCTCGCCCTTCGCAATTTGGGTTGGCGTAAAAAACAGGTTGATGTTTTGGCTCAGCGCGTACATCACCAAACCAACAGCAACTCCTAATCCTGAAACTAGCCCCACGATAATGAATAAACGTTGTTTACGTTTAGGATTCATGCGTCTCCTCACGTTCCAAATTTCGTTGAACCATCCGAATAGCCTGACGATGCTGACGAGCATTGACCCACGTCAGTCCGCCGAGAACCAGAAGCCCAAGCCCGTAGATTGGCCACACATACACCCCATGAGGCGCCATCTCAAAAAATGCTGCAAGTGATGCAAACTGGAATTCAAGCACGGCTAACCAATTCCTTCACCCAGGTCGCACGGCGTTCTCTCTGTAGAACAATCGCCCGCATTGAGCCGAGCACCAAATAAGCGGCTGCGATGTAATAACCGAGAATATTCACCAATAGCGGTACCCACATCGAGGCTGGCATTGCTGGTTTCTCAGTTAATTTAAGACTCGCCGGCTGATGTAATGTGTTCCACCACTCGACTGAATATTTGATGATCGGCAGGTTCACAACGCCAACCAAAACCAAGATTCCACATGCTTTACCGGCCTGATCAGGATCCTGAAACGCAGCGCGTAAACCAATCACCCCGAGGTAAAGGAAGGCAAGGATGAGCATTGAAGTTAAACGCGCGTCCCAAACCCAGTAAGTACCCCAAGTTGGCTTGCCCCAAACAGCGCCGCTGATGAGCGACAAGGCGGTAAACGCAAACCCCATCACTGCGATTGACTGCATGGCCACATCAGCGAGTTTCATTTTCCAAACAAATAAGACCACTGCACACACAGCCATGGCCGCATACATCGCTTGCGCAAGAAACGCGACCGGGACATGAAGATAGATGATTCGATAACTATTCCCCTGTTGATAATCAACTGGTGCGAAGCCAAGCCCCCAGAGAGAACCGACAACTAAGAGAATCAACGCCAACCAACCACAAACAAGTTGCCAGCGCCCTGCGCGCTCGTAAAACCATCGGGGTGAACCCCACTGATGAAACCAACGCCAACCCATTAGTTAGAACCTCCAATATTCAATCGAATTGCCGCAGAGACTGCGATCGGAACAAGAGTCGCCGCGACCACGCTAAATGCTCCCAGCAATGCCAATAAAGGCAACGTATCAGAACCATCCGTGGCTCGGATCAAAACCCCTGCCGCCAGAATCACAACCGGCACAAACAGAGGCATCATGACCAGAACCCCAAGGATACCAGATCGAGTAGACCCAAGGGTGAGTGCGGCTCCCAATCCTGAAAAACAGGTCAATGCGGGTGTCGCAACAAACAAGGTAATCAATAATGCCAGTAACACCTCTGTTGGCACTGACAACATGAGACCTGCAATCGGGGTAATCAATATCAGAGGCAGTACATGGAAAAGCCAATGCGCGATCAACTTGAGACCAACGAGCCAAGCTAGCGGTCTATCGAGGAAGAGCCACTGCTCAAGTACCCCGTCAGAAAAATCTGATTGAAACAAATGCTCTGTGTTCAATAAAAGAGCAAGAAGAGTCGCAACCCAGATCATGGCTGAGCCAATTTCTGCCAACAAGCCAGAATCCGGTGCAAGCGCGAGCGGGACCATCGAAATCACTAACATCAGGAACCACATCGGCTTCAAAATGTCGCCAGGTCGCGCAGCTATCAGCTTGAGCTCTCGAGCCAACATGCGTTTCTCAATCGACATGTCCAAGCTCCAATGTTTGATACTCAAGTAGCTGTGGTGGTTGGTGCGTTGTGAACAAACAGATGCCACCCATCGCGACATGCTTGGTGATCCGGGCGTCGAGTGTCTTGACCATATCCACATCCAGTGCGGTGTAGGGCTCATCAAGAATCCAGATAGGTGCTTCAACGCACCACAAGCGCGCCAAAGCACACCGCCGGCCCTGACCTTGCGACAGCTCTTTGACTATGGAGTCGTGATATCCCTTTAGCCCGACATCACCCAAAGCACTCTTCAAGCTCGTCTCATCTACGCCGGTCAAGAAATTCAGATTATCTAGAACACTTAAATCCGTCGTAACCTGAGGCTTATGACCGATGTATAGGATGTGCTCTAAACACTCCTTGAGAGGCTGTTGATTTACCCGAATTTCGCCTTCCTGGATATCAAAAAGACCGGCGATTGTTCTCAATAACGTGGTTTTACCAGCACCGTTCGGGCCAGCGATACGCAAGATCTGCCCTGACTCGAGCCTCACTGATAAGTTTTTGAACAACAATCGGTCATCACGCTCGCAGCGGAGGTTGGATATTTCTATCTGGACAGGTTCAAAAATCATGGCGTGAGTTTACCGGAAACTGAGTCTGGGACTAG
>JAYNIS010000087.1:0-4364 GCA_038109325.1 Gammaproteobacteria bacterium
TTTCCGGGGCAGGGTTCTCAATCAGTCGGCATGTTGGCCGACTTTGAGGAGGACTACCCGGAAGTCAAAGATACCTTTACTGAAGCGTCTGATGCGCTTGGCTACGATCTCTGGGCTTTGGCTCAAGAGGGGCCTGCCGAGCAATTGTCTCTGACTGAAATCACTCAACCACTCATGCTGACCGCAGGGGTGGCGTTATATCGTGCATGGAGTCAGGCAAATGGTCAGGGTGCGTCCTACATGGCTGGACACAGTCTGGGTGAATACACCGCTTTGACAGCCGCAGGAAGTTTACAGCTTGCAGATGCTGTGCAGCTGGTACGTGCACGCGGTCAATTCATGCAAGAAGCTGTTCCTCAAGGAACAGGTGCGATGGCAGCCGTTATCGGTCTTGACGATGACAAGATTGAAGCTGTGTGTAGCCAAGTCGCAACAGACACAGGTCTCGTGATTGAAGCAGTTAACTACAACGCGCCAGGACAGTTGGTGATCGCAGGTCATGCAAAAGCGGTTGAGGTATCTCTCCCGCTCTTGAAAGAAGCCGGCGCCAAACGCGCATTACCGTTGCCAGTAAGCGCTCCATTCCACTGTGCGCTAATGAAGCCTGCTGCAGAACGTTTGCAAGAAAATCTCGATGCGATTGATGTGAAGGCACCATCAGTTCCAGTGATCCAGAATGTCAGTATTCGACCAGAGTCGGATGTGTTTGTGATTCGAGCTCAGCTCATCAAACAAACATTCTCACCGGTGCGCTGGACTCAGACGATTCGGAGCCTCGAAGGTCTTGATATTGAGACAGCTGCAGAATTCGGTCCAGGCGCCGTGCTCTGTGGTCTGGCGAAGAGAATTCAAACAGATGCTCAGCACTTCCCGCTGGGGACGCTTGAGTTATTTAGTAAAGCATTACAGGAAATCAACGGATGACAGTTGCACTCGTCACAGGCGCGAGCCGTGGAATTGGACAGGCAATCGCCGAGCGTTTGGTCAAACAGAGCTTTTATGTAATTGGAACAGCAACCTCTGAAGGTGGCGCACAGGCGATCTCAGAACGCTTGGGATCCAATGGAGAAGGTCGTGTGTTGAACGTGACTGATTCAGCCATGGTGAATGAGCTTGCGCAGGCATTGGCGGACGCAGACAAAAGCCCATTGGTCATAGTGAACAATGCAGGGATTACCAAAGACACGCTAATGCTTCGTATGAAGCCCGACGATTGGCAGGCTGTGATTGATACCAATCTGACATCAATTTATACCGTGGTATCGGCATTCATTAAGCCAATGACCAAAGCGCGCACAGGGCGTATCATCAACATCAGTTCGGTTGTGGGTTCGATGGGCAATGCTGGACAGGTGAATTATGCTGCCGCAAAAGCTGGCCTTGAAGGCATGACTCGCGCGATGGCGCGCGAATTTGGAAGTCGAGCGATAACAGTCAATGCTGTTGCCCCTGGCTTCATCGAAACAGATATGACACATGTGCTTCCAGAAGCGCAAAAGGAAGCATTGTTGTCACAGGTTCCGCTGGGTCGATTGGGCTCGGCAGAAGAGGTTGCTGGAACCGTTGCTTTCCTCGCTAGTGAAGAGGCAAGTTACGTGACTGGCACTACGTTACACGTCAACGGCGGCATGTATATGGCCTAAGTCTGATGTTCTGGTGCTTGTAATATTTCGAACATCAGTAATAATGACGCCACGTCGGACAGTGGCAGCAACATCATTAGGAGTATTCTGAACGATGAGTAATATCGAAGAACGCGTCAAGAAAATTGTTTGTGAACAACTTGGCGTCAAGGAAGAAGAAGTAACCACCGAATCTTCTTTTGTTAATGACTTGGGTGCTGATTCACTGGATACAGTTGAATTGGTGATGGCTTTGGAAGAGGAATTCGAAACTGAGATTCCTGATGAAGAAGCTGAAAAAATCACCACAGTTCAGCAAGCAATTTCATACATCGAAGCAAACCTGTAATTAGGATTGCCATCGACGTATAAATAGCGAAAAGCCGCGTTCTGCGCGGCTTTTTTGTGTCGGTTATTGAGAGAGAAACTATGTCAAAGCGTCGTGTTGTAGTCACAGGATTAGGCATGTTGAGTCCTTGTGGCGTCACCGTCGAAGAGTCATGGAAGGCGATTCTAAAAGGGCAGAGTGGGATTTCTGCGATTACAGAATTCGACACCACAGACTATCCAACTAAATTTGCTGGGTTAGTTCCTGAGTTTGATTTAGAGCAGTACATGTCTGTCAAAGACGCTCGCAAAATGGATCCTTTTATCCAGTACGGCATGGTCAGCGCGATCCAAGCAGTCGAGCAATCTGGCTTGATGGACTCGACTTTTGATCCGACCCGCGTAGGTGTATCAATTGGTTCGGGTATTGGTGGTTTGACGCTGATTGAAGATACGACCCTGCTTCTTAACGAGCGTGGGCCTCGCAAGGTGTCACCATTCTTCGTTCCTGGATCGATCATCAACATGATCGCAGGAAATCTCGCAATTAAATATGGATTCCAAGGTCCAAATATCGCAATCACCACAGCCTGTACAACCTCGACACATTGTATTGGATTCGGTGCGCGGATGATTGCTTATGGTGATGCAGACATTGTGATAGCAGGTGGTGCAGAGAAAGCTTCAACGAAACTCGGGATTGCCGGATTCTCAGCGGCTCGGGCTTTGTCTACGCGTAATGACGACCCACAGGCCGCGAGCCGTCCATGGGACAAAAATCGTGATGGCTTTGTTCTCGCCGATGGTGCAGCGACCATGGTCCTTGAAGAATATGAGTCAGCCAAAGCACGTGGCGCCAATATCATCTGTGAGTTGGTTGGCTTTGGCATGAGTGATGATGCGCATCATATGACAGCACCTGCAGAAGATGGTCGTGGTGCGCGTGGTGCGATGGCCAATGCGTTAAAAGATGCTGGCTTGTCTGCGGATCAAGTGGATTACGTGAATGCACACGGGACATCGACTCCACTGGGTGATGTCGCCGAATCGCAGGCGGTTGAAACATTGATGGGTGCACACGCATCACAAGTTGCTGTGAGTTCAACGAAGTCAATGACAGGCCACGCGCTCGGCGCTGCCGGTGCGCTTGAAGCATGTTTTAGTGTTCTGGCGATCCGTGATCAGATATTGCCACCAACGATCAACTTGGATTCGGTTGGTGAAGGTTGCCGTTTGGATTACGTGCCAAATACCGCTCGTGATGCAACGATTGATGTCGCTCTATCCAATAGCTTTGGATTTGGTGGCACCAACGGAACACTCATCTTTAAGCGGGTGTAATGCCCGCTTTAATCCGCCTTGGACTCCTTGGCCTTATTGCCATCAGTTGTTTGGTGGTGATGGGGCGTCTTTGGATTGAGTCTCTTCGCTCTGAACCTGTTGCTATCACGACGCTGACAGTGCCAGCAGGGTCGACTGCGAGTGACGTGTTAAAAGCATTATATCCAGCGTTATCAGCGCGAGAACGTTCTCTTATGTTCTCGTTTTATCCTGAGTTGACGTACGTTCAACAAGGGAAATATGCATTCCCTTATCACGCGACTGTGCTCTCCGCGCTTGAGCAGATTCACAGAGGTGATGTGATCGTTGAGCGGGTCACCATTCCTGAGGGTATTACAGCCTCAGATCTTTTCGGACGTTTGTCTGCACATGAGGCTTTAGAGGGCGAACTGACACTGTCTAAAGGCGTTTGGACGGGCTTAAGTGATCAGTGGTCTTCGCATGAAGGTGCGTTTTTGGCTGAAACCTATTTTTGGCAGCAGGACTTGTCAAAAAATGCGTTGTTAGAGCGGGCGCACCAAGCACTTCATGAGTCCCTTGAGCTCGCGTGGATTCATGCTGATCCAGCTGTGAAGGCGATTTTAAAATCTCCATACGAATTGTTGATTCTTGCATCCATTGTTGAAAAAGAAACGGCGCTTGCCGTTGAGCGACCACGGATCGCGGGCGTGTTTCTTGAACGGCTCAAACGGAAGATGCGACTGCAGACGGATCCAACTGTGATTTATGGTCTTGGTGAGCGGTTCGATGGGAATTTGACGCGACAGCATCTGAGGGAGAAAACACCGTACAACACCTATCGCATTGATGGGCTTCCGCCAACGCCGATTGCATTAGTTGGGCCAGATGCGCTGGGAGCTGTGGCGCACCCTGAATTCACAGGTGATTTGTATTTTGTGGCTGATGGGAGCGGTGGGCATGTGTTTTCGCGTACTCTAGAGGCGCATAATGCCAATATCCAAAAATATCAGTTGAAGCGATGAGTATTCTGAAGGCCCAATTTATCACGCTCGAAGGTGTCGAAGGCGCCGGAAAGAGCACGCAAAAAGATGCGCTGTGTCGATTGTTGGATGC
>JAYNIS010000088.1:0-4330 GCA_038109325.1 Gammaproteobacteria bacterium
GCCAACATCCTCGATGGAGACGTTGTCGTCATCGAGCAATCTCAAATGGCCGAAAACGGTGAAAAAGTCGTGATCCGGATCAATCAAAAAGAAGTCACATTAAAAACACTCAGGCTTGATCAAGACGGCGTGAAATTAATCCCTGCGAACAGTTTGATGAGCCCAATCGTATTAAGCAACGCCGATGTCGAAGTGTTAGGAATTGTCAGGGGCGTTATTCGGGACCGTATCTAGTCAGCAAGCGTTTCGAGATAGTCGACCGTCACTGGCATGCCGTCTCCACGATCCTCAAGGCTTTGAACAATCGCAGTCGCCTGCGATAAGTCATGCCCCATCGTATAAAAACAAGGACTAGCAAGACAGCGCAGACCAGCGCCGCGAGCCGCGGCAACTCCTGCCTCAGCGTCCTCGATAGCGATGGCCTCACTTGAATCCAACCCAAGTTTTTCTAGGGCTACTTGGTAAACCTTAGGGTTGGGTTTCTTCTCAGGAACAGTAATACCACCCACGACAGCTTCGAACTGCCCGAGTCTCAGTGAGCCACGCACCGCGGCATCCAACGCCTCAACGTTCGCTTCCGTTGTTGTCGTAGCGATCGCCAAACGGATCGAACGAGACAAACACTCGTCAATTAAACGCTCAACCCCTGGGCGAAGTGAAACCGAGTATTTCAATGATTCTGCATAGAATTCTGTTTTTAGCCGATGTAACGACGCAATATCCTCGTCGCTGATTCCAGAAATCGACTCAGTCTCAACATAATGACGGATTCGCTCCTTGCCCCCGAAGACTTTCAACAGCTCACGGTATTGGTCTGGTGACCAGTGCCAACCAAGTCCAGCCTGCTCGAAGACAGAATTGAAGGCCTCACGATGCAACTCTTCGGTCTCCGCAAGCGTCCCATCAACATCAAAGATAACGGCTTTTAACATACTTAGGCTGCCAGCTTCTCTAACGCATCAAATAAGTACTCGAAGCTATCGATAACCAGGTCAGCACCTAACGACTCCGGCGCGGTGTTTGTGTAACCGCCCCTAACTAAAATACACGGCATACCAGCATTTCGGGCAGCGTTCACATCCGCGATCGAGTCACCGACCAACACGGCTTGTCGGTCGCCCGTACCGATGCGCTCAGCACACAGCAGGAGAGGCTCAGGGTCAGGCTTCAACGAACGACCTGGTACCCAGCCAATACAGTCGTCAAACAGTGACATCAAGCTCAATTCGTTCAAGATCATTTCCGCGACAGGCTCTGACTTGTTCGTGCAAACGCCCATCGCAAAACCAGCTCCTTTTGCAGTATCCAGCGTTTCTCGAACGGCATGCATTGGCCTCGTCTTGACAGCAGGCCTATCCATATAGGCTTTCTTAAACGCATCGCAAAACGCTTGTCTAATCTCAGGCGATCCACCAGTCGCCTCCAACGCATGCTCGCAGAGGTTCGGCATCCCATCACCGATAAAGGCCTGGGTCTCTTTGATAGAAATACTACGAAGACCGTAGCTCGGCAGGACGCTGTTCACGGCATCGTGAAGATCAGGTGCGGAATCAATCAGCGTACCATCCAAGTCAAAAACCAATGAAAATTGGCTCGCTAGATCAAGATAATTTGTCATCACAGACCCTTTACAGAGTCCCTGATGGCCTCGATGTTCCGACGATAGGACTCGACAGAGCCGCCTTTAAATACTGCAGAGCCGGCGACCAAAGCTGTCGCACCAGCCGAAACAACGAGAGGCGCAGTCTCGGCAGTTATCCCGCCATCCACTTCAATATCGACATCGCGGCCACCAAGCATGTCGCGAATCCTTGTAATCTTGTCGACCACCGTCGGAATAAATGATTGCCCGCCAAACCCAGGATTCACGCTCATAACGAGAACAAGGTCAACACGGTCAAGAACGTAGCGTAGACACTCTTCCGAGGTATGCGGATTCAGCGACACACCGGCCCGACAACCGAGCTCACGAATCCGAGACAGGGTACGATCGAGATGCTCGCATACCTCAGCATGAACAGTGATGATGTCAGTACCCGCTTTTTGATACAACTCGAGTAACTGATCGGGGTTACTCACCATCAAGTGAGCGTCAAATGTTTTGTTACTCGCACCACGAACGGCTTGGATAATTGGTGGTCCGAATGTCAGGTTCGGAACAAAGTGTCCATCCATCACATCCAAGTGAATCCAGTCACAACCCGCTTGATCAACTGCCTGAATTTCTTCTGCTAGCTTTCCAAAATCTGAGGCAAGTACTGATGGGGCTATTTTTACGTCAGCCATGTGTGTTCCTTGTCTTATTCGGGTTACAGCTTACCTGAAGCGTACCTGTGGTCCATATCACTTCGCGCCTTCGGTCGAATTCGATGCAGACCGGCTACGCGTTGGCATTTTGTTTGACATTAAAATTATCCACGGAGCCGGCGCGATTCGGAGGCGAGCCTCCAAATCATGGGGGTCAAAATCAGTTGGAGCGCCAAAGCCATCTTCCCTCCCGGAATCACGATGGAATTCGGTCGTGACATGAAGCTGTCATGGATCATAGACAACAGGTAGGGGAAATCGATTCCTCTGGGGTTCGCAAAGCGAATGACAACCATCGATTCATCGGCGGTTGGAATCCAACGCGCGATGAAAGGGTTCGATGTATCTACGATTGGTACTCTCTGAAAGTTGATGTCGGTGACAGTAAACTGCGGGCAGATGTAGTGCACGTAGTCATGCATCCGTCTCAAAATGGTATCTGTGACTGCTTCAGTAGAGTACCCTCGCTTCGCCTTGTCTCGGTGGAGTTTCTGAATCCACTCAAGATTAATGACAGGAACGATGCCCACTTTCAGATCGGCGTATTGAGCGATGTTGACCTTTTCGTTAACGACAGCGCCATGGAGACCCTCGTAAAACAGCAGATCGGTGTCATCTTCAAACGACCGCCAATCGGTGAAGGTACCCGAGGGACAACCCCACTGTTCAGCCTCTTCCTCATCATGAACGTAGGTACGCGTGCGCCCATTGCCAGTTTCTCCGTAGGTTCTGAACACATTCTCTAAAAGCTCAAACTCGTTGGCCTCCTCACCAAAGTGCGAGAAATTATTTGCAGGATTCCCTTGTGCCTCGGCCAATCTTTTGTTCATCTCGGCACGATCAAAACGATGGAACGCATCACCATCGATAAAAGCCGCCTTCACTTTTTCACGGAAAAAAATCTGTGCGAAGGTATCGCGTACCGTCGACGTGCCCGCCCCAGATGACCCCGTAATTGAAATTATTGGATGTCTCTGTGACATAACGAGCTCTCCGTCTATGACCGGAATAGGTTGCGATCGCTAAATAGAGGTGACGGATCAAGACCCTGCCGCACCTCGGCCTCATAACTACCGACCCAACGTACCTCAGTTTTCGAACCAAAAACTAAGGCCGTCCGCTCATGAATCTCCGTCGGTACCTTCTCGAGAATCCTCGTAACACCATCAGTGGCGGCCCCGCCGGCCTGCTCGATCAGGTAAGCCACCGGATTTGCCTCATAGACCAGACGCAAGCGTCCATTTTCATATCTTGGACGACGATCCCCTGGATACAAGAAGACGCCTCCTCGGTTAAAGATACGAGCCGCATCAGCAACCAGAGAACCGATCCAGCGTGTATTGAAGTTGCGCGCCCGAGGCCCTTCGTCACCGAGTAACAGATCACTGATATATCGCTGGACTGGGGCGAACCATTGACGCGCGTTCGATGCGTTAATCGCGTATTCAGAGGTTTCTGTGGGTATCTCAATACCCTCCTCAACCAAGAGAAAAACACCTGTCGGTGGATCCATCCGGTAGAGATCTGTCCCGTTGCCGGTCGTCAGATACAGGGTCGTTTGAGGTCCATAAACAAAAAATGCGGCTGCCAGTTGGTTGTTTCCGACCTGCATGGCAGATTGCTGTAGATCACCGCCTGGATTCGGAAGGACCGAAATGATCGTGCCGATAGATACGTTCACGTCAATATTTGAGGATCCGTCGAGCGGATCGATTGCGACAACTAGCGGAGCAGATTCTTCGATGACCACCGCATTATCTTGCTCCTCACTGCAGTAGGCAGCGACGACCCCGGATGCTCTCGCTGCCGCAAGGAATCTATCATCGGCTATCACATCAAGGGCTTTTTGATTATCGCCGTCAGAGTTTTGAGCGCCGATCGTATCGCTCAATTCACCACCCGCCGAAATGATCCGGCTGACGTTGTATGCTGTATCAGCAAGCTCTGTGAAAAGATCAATTAAAGCCTCTTGTTGCCTCTGGCCTGTCTTTAATGACTGCAACCGAGCATTGAGAGTGACCAT
>JAYNIS010000089.1:0-4311 GCA_038109325.1 Gammaproteobacteria bacterium
CTGTCTTCGAGTGGACCACGAGAGCCCTCGGTGCCCAAGGAACGATTTGTGGTGGTGGTCGCTATGACGGGTTGGTCGAGCATCTCGGTGGGCGGTCAACTCCTGGTGTTGGCTTTGCGCTAGGAATGGAGCGCGTCATTCTACTGATGGAAACACTCAACGTAATTCCAGATGCGTATCTTACCCAAGCCGATGTATATTTAATGCCACAACAGCTTGAATGTGAGTCTGCGATTCGCGCTTTGGCTCGCGACCTCAGAGCTCAGTTTCCTGCCCTTCGCATCATGACTCATATCGGTGGTGGTAGTTTGAAGAGTCAGCTTAAAAAGGCTGATAGGTCAGGCGCCGAACTGGCCCTCATTATCGGGCAGATGGAACTTAAGAGTGGCCAGGTTGTCTATAAACCCCTACGTGGTGGGGAACAAGAGACATTGACCGAAGCTGAACTCTTCAGTCGAATTTCAGAATTAAAGGATGCATGATGGATTATTTAAAGACCGATGAAGAACAGGGTGAAGCCCTTAAACGCTGGCTCGCCCAAAATGGTCTCGGTTTATTAGTTGCGATTGCAGTTGGCGTTGGTTCGGTGCTTGGATATCAGCAGTGGCAGCAATATCAAATCAATCAGCAGTCAGATGCCGCGGGCCGTTATCAGGAGCTGATCGAGCTGTCAGCGGTTAACTTTGCTAAACAAGAGACAGCATCCGATTATGAGCGTTTGCTTGCAGTAGCCGATAGCCTTCGTCAGTCACACGGCGGTAGCAACTACGCGGCACTCGGTGCAGGTATTGTTGCCGCACAAGCGGTAGAGCGTGGTGATTTTGATTTAGCAGTTAGCCAGTTAACCTATGCGGAAGCCGAGCTTGAACTGCCTGAACTGAAAGCAATAGCTTCACTGCGCTTAGCGCGTCTCGAACTTGAACTCGGTCAGGGTGACGCAGCATTGAATCGAGTGCGCTCAATATCAGTAGAATTTTTTAAGGGGTCCCGCAGTGAGCTCGAGGGCGATATTCTTGTCGCTTTAGACAAACCTCTTCAGGCACGTGATGCCTATTTGAAAGCTCAAACAGCCTTGACCGAGGCAGGTTTAAACACGGCAGTCGTTGATTTGAAACTGTCAGCATTACCTGAGGGCTCCTAGTGCGTCGTTTGTTGACTTATGGTCTCCTTATTGCTCTGGTCGGTTGTTCGAGTGCTCCCGAAAAGCCTGAGCCCACACCTCTTGAGAGAATTACTGAAGTTGTCGAGCTCGATGATGTTGAATCAAGGTCTCTCGGTGGTGGTGACCAGACAGGCTTGAGTCCAGCGTTTGACGGCGGCGTGATCGCTGCAGCATCCGCTGGCGGTGATGTGTATCTACTGAATGCAGACCTTGATGTATTGTGGGACACCGATATTGATCGGTCGATTGTTGGTGGTGCTGCCTTGAACAGCTCCGCGGTCTATGTCGCAACCGCAGATGCGACTCTGGTTGCCTTGTCGCGCGACAATGGAGAAAAGCTTTTTGAGGTCGCTTTACCGAGTAATTCGACTGTCCCTCCGGTCGCAACTGGCTCACTAGTTTTTGTGAAAACTCAAATTGGTCAGTTGCTTGCCCTGAATGCAACAACAGGTGAAATGGTTTGGTTCGAAGAAGTCCGAGAGAGTGGCGTTGGGATTCGTGGTGGTGCGCCCATGACTCTTGCTGGCGATGTCCTTTATGTTTTGTGGGAATCAGGTCGGATTGTGACGTATCAGGCCGAGACCGGACGTATTTTGTGGGAGCGTCAAGTGGCGGTCTCGCGTGGCCGTAGCCCGCTTGAGCGGATTGTCGATTCAAAAGGTGCGCCTTCAGTTCGCAATAACCTCGTAGCAACTGCAACCCGAAATGGTCAAGTGAGTCTCTTGGATGCACGGAATGGCCAGTTGATCTGGAGTTTGGATTCGGATGCATATCCAGGCGCATTGCTCGCGTTTAACGAAGTTACGGTGGTTGAAACCGACGGCACGATTTCAGCCTACAGTGTGCAATCTGGTGAGTCTTTGTGGACCACGGCAGCGTTGAAATATCGCGAACTTAGCCCTCCAGTGGTGATTGCTGATTCGATTGGTGTGATTGACCTTGAAGGTGAACTACATCTCTTGGATCCGGTCAACGGATCAATTATTGGTCGTCTTGATGTGGGTGGCGATAAAGGAAAGGTTGCACCAGTCGCGATTGACAATGGCGTACTGGTTCAGTTGCTTGACGGGCGTTTGAGTCGCGTGGAAGTGAGGCGTTGAAAACTCCGGTTATTGCCGTCGTTGGTCGACCCAATGTCGGCAAGTCCACGTTATTTAACCGATTAACACGAAGTCGTGACGCGCTTGTCGCCGATTACGCAGGGCTTACACGCGATCGTAAATATGGGCGCGCATTGTTATCCGGGCATCCATTCCTTTTGATCGACACAGGCGGACTCACCGGTGGTGAAGCGGGGATCGACGCTGCGATGGCTGAGCAGTCGAAGGCCGCAATTGAGGAGGCCGATGCAGTGGTCTTCATGGTCGATGCGACCAGTGGTGTAGCCGCTTCAGATCAAACAGTTGCAGACATGCTTCGACGAACAGACAAGCCGGTCTGGTTAGTCGCTAATAAAATTGATGGACAGAATGCAGATGTTGCCTTAGCGGACTTCTACGGCCTTGGTTTTGGCGAACCACAGGCAATTGCGGCATCCCATGGTCGCGGTGTGAGTGCGTTGAGCGATCAGTTGCTTGAGCATTTTGGGCTGTTGGATGCGGATCCCATCGACGCAAATGAACAACGGCAAGATGCCCCTGGGATTCGAATCGGTGTTGTCGGTCGTCCGAACGTTGGGAAGTCAACACTTGTGAACCGCATGCTTGGTGAAGACCGAGTTGTTGTATTTGATTTACCAGGTACGACGCGAGATTCCATTTACATCCCGTATGAGCGCCATGATGAAACATATACGCTCATTGATACAGCAGGTGTAAGACGTCGTGGACGAGTGAGTGAAACGGTCGAAAAGTTTTCGATTGTGAAAACGTTACAGGCCATCGAAGACTCTCATGTCGTGATCTTGGTTGTTGATGCCCAAGAGGGTCTTGTTGAGCAAGATATGCACTTGATGGGAACAGTTGTTGATGCCGGTCGTGCGCTGATTGTTGCTGTCAATAAGTGGGATCACCTTGATCCTGATGTACGAGAGAAAATTCGAGAGACGTTAAAGCGTCGGCTGAGCTTTATCCCTTGGGCGAAAATTCATTATATTTCAGCGCTCCACGGAACTGGCGTCGGTGATTTATACGGTTCGATCAAAGAGGCCTATGAGGCTGCAACAACCAAATTCTCAACCAATGTGTTGACGCGTGTTTTGGAAGATGCGGTTGCAGATCATCAACCGCCGCTCGTGCGTGGTCGACGGATTAAGCTGCGCTATGCGCACCAAGGTGGTATGAACCCACCTCGCATCATTATTCATGGTAATCAAACCAAAGATGTGCCAGAAGCCTATCGACGGTATTTGGAAAATATCTACCGTCGAGTGCTGAATATCATGGGATCCCCAGTCAAAATTGAATTCAAATCTGGTGAGAATCCCTTTGCAGGGCGAAAAAATAAACTCACCGATCGTCAGATTCAGCGGAAGCGACGTCTAATGAAGTTTGTGAAACAGAAAAAATAACTAGGTTCGTTCCCAGCGGTCATTAACGAGACCGATCGTCACCGCATTCACCACTCCGACACCGCCATCTGAGCGACGAGCACTGGCGAAGGCGACAATGTCAGGATTGTTTTTCAGCCACCGATTGACGTAGGCCTTGAGTAACGGACGCCCATCTTTACTATGTCGTCCAACACCATGTGTGATACGAATATGTGTCAGACGATGCTCCCTAATTATTTGGAAAAGAGCAGTGATTGCGTAAGCGGCTTCGTCGACTGTGTGGCCGTGGAGATCGATTTCATATTGTGCTGGAAAAGGGGCTTCATCGAGCAGACCAAGCACGCTTCGATCAACTTCATAGGCCACATATTCCAGCGGCTTGAGAGCATCAATAGGGGTTGGCTCTTCGGTGGATAAACCATGATGTACGCGTAGAGCTACAGAATCTTCGGCATGTGCGCGAGCTCTTTCTATCTCATCGGATGAGAGTATTTTTTTCGGGCGAATACGGACGTCGCGCTGAATTGGCTCGACGCCTGTTTCTTCCATAAATGACTTAAATGAATCATCAGACATGCTCTAACCATAGGGTGTAAATCCAATCTTTCAAAGTCTGCTTGCTCTCAAAGCAGCATCTGTCTAGTCTTCCGGCATGACA
>JAYNIS010000090.1:0-4279 GCA_038109325.1 Gammaproteobacteria bacterium
ACCTCGGCGAGCCGGTCGCAAACGACACTTTGGCCTGTGTCGAAAAGATTTCACAATGGATCCATGTGATACAGCCAGAATGGTTGATTGATTACTGTTATGGGTTCGGTGTTTTCAGTCTTGTCGTTTGTCCAGAGCGTATCGACACATCAACCTTAAGCGATGAATTGAGTGATATTCTGAATAAGCCGGCGTCCGAGATTGATTTGAGAGACGCTCCGGTGATTGAAATACCTGTTTGCTACTCTCCAGAGTTTGGGCTCGATTTGCAGTCGATCAGTGACACAACGAACCTATCTGTAGACAGGATTATCGATTTGCATTGCGGGCGAGACTATCGTGTTCTGGCCACGGGGTTTGTCCCCGGATTTGCATATCTTGGGGAGACCGATTATGCAATTCATTTGCCGCGACGTGATACTCCGCGCACACGCATTCCGGCCGGGTCAGTCGCAATTGCTGAAAACCAGACGGTTGTTTACCCGAAGGAAACTCCAGGTGGATGGCATATTATTGGACGTATGCCCGGCTCGATCGTTTCGTTCAGTCGAGACGCAATCAACGCCAAGTTAGAGATGGGGCGATCGGTGCGATTTAAACCGATCTCAATGGATGAGTTTATAAAGATTGAGGCCTCAGATGATCCGGGTTAGGCGAGCAAGTCCGATGCATACCGTTCAAGATCTCGGTCGCTTTGGGTTTGCCAGCCAAGGGGTGGCTCGGTCTGGACCCATGGACAGTATTGCTGCCTGTTGGGCCAATACTATCCTGAATAATTCCGTTAACCGTCCTTTCATTGAGATTGGAGGTGGCGGATTTGTTGCGGAATTTGCCATCCCAGTGAATTTTGCAATTACCGGAGCTTGGGGTGATTTTACCCTCGATGGGCAACCTCTGATTGGGCCAGGCTGTTACCCCGCACACGCTGGTTCGGTTTTAAAAATCGGTCGGTTGAGTAGTGGCTTGTTTACCTATTTAGCGGTTGAGGGTGGGTTTCATATTGAGTCTGTTCTCGGCAGTGTTGCCACATGTCAGCGTGATTCTTTGGGTGGGTTGACTGGGGTCGGGGCTGCCCTCACAAGCGGCGATGAGCTTCGGTATAAGGCTGACCGGTTAAGACCGCTCAAATTGATACCGAGACGGTATCTTGATTCCTACGTAACCCCCTTAGTCTGCGATGTGATTATGCGTCACTCGGATCATTTTGATTCGATTGCGACTGACCGATTTTTAAATCAGAGCTATACCGTCGCTAAAGAGCAAAGCCGAATGGGGTATCGTCTTGATGGACAATCAAGTATTGAGTCGAACAGACCTCGGTACTCTGTTCCAATCCCTCTCGGGGGTATTCAAATTCCACCATCAGGTCAGCCAATCGTTCTGATGCGAGACCATCAGTCATTAGGTGGCTATCCGATGATTGGAACCTTGACTCGACGATCCTTGAGTCTGCTTGCACAAAGATCTCCAGGAAAAGTCGTATCATTTAAGCCCATCAAACGTGACGAGGCGACGGCAGAGTTTTACAAGTACCAACAATTTTTTGGTGACTTTCGATAGTGATAATAGTGAAGGGGCAGTCATGAAATTGAATGCAGACGTCGGTGAAGGTTTTGGTGTTTGGTCGATGGGAGATGATGCTGCACTGATGCCGCACATCGACATGGCCAACGTGGCATGCGGTGGTCATGCGTCGGATCCATTAACCATGAGAGCAACAGTGCGCCTTGCGAAAGAATGTGGTGTCGTCGTTGGAGCGCATCCAAGTTATCCAGATTTATTGGGGTTTGGGCGAAGGCCACTGCCGATGCCGCATTCTGAAGCAGCCGTGTATATGCTTGCACAGGTTGGCGCTTTGCAGGCGATTGCTTCGGCAGAGGGTGTCGATGTCGAGTACGTTAAACCACATGGCGCGCTGTACAACTGCATGATGGACGACCTCGAACTGATGGCGGAGCTGATGAAGTTATTAGCCGAATCACAGTTTGATATTCCGTTGATGATTCTCGGAACAGCAGACCATGAAGAGCATTCTAGGATGGCTGCGGATATTGGGGTGTCGCTTCTTTTCGAGGCCTTCGCAGATCGCCGGTATACCCCGGAAGGTCGGCTACAGTCTCGCGCGATTGAAGGTTCGGTATATCACGAGTCACAGAAAATACTGGATCAAGCGGAGCGCATTGTTAGGGACGGCTCAATTCTTGCCAGTGATGGTTCGATCATCAGAATTCCAGTCGACGCCTTGTGTGTCCACGGCGATAATGAAGAGTCAATTAATACGGTGAAGGATTTTCGGAGATTCTTCTAATTTTTTCGGCGGGCCAATTTGGTACTTAACAAAATGGGTGGCAGGTCTAAACCTTATATCTTAGTGTGCTGCGATCCCAGATGGACCTCTAGTCGCGCTAGATCACTTCTCGTTAGGAGAGCCGACTCGATAGGTTCGCTTTTTAAGAAACGGAAAAGGGTACCGAAGCATCATTGCTGCGGGCGCGGTGTCCGATACCCTGATCCCGAGTTGCTAGAAGCCTCTATAGCACGGGTACGGTCGACATAGATTGCTCGATGACATCTTGTCCCAAGTCCGCATCAACCATTTTTCCTGCAAGATATGTCTCGTAGGCCGCTAGATCGAGGTGTCCATGACCGCAAAGGGCCGTCAATATCACTTTTTCTTCACCACTCTCTTTACACGCTAGAGCTTCTCTAATCGCTGCCGCTATAGCGTGGGTAGGTTCGGGTGCTGGCACGATACCCTCAGTTTTTGCAAATAAGAGAGCCGACTTAAAACATTCCAGCTGAGGAATATTTATTGCTTCGATTAAGCCAAGTTCATATAGATGTGAGACGAGGGGCGCCATACCATGATAGCGGAGACCCCCCGCATGGATTGGCTCCGGAATAAAATCATGCCCTAACGTGTGCATCTTCATTAGAGGCGTCATTCCAGCGGTGTCACCGAAGTCGTATCGGTATTCACCTCGAGTGAGTGTAGGGCAGGCTGAGGGCTCGACACATCGAATCACCGGATTCATGTTCCCTGCCATTTTTTCTCTTAAAAATGGAAATGACAAGCCGCCAAAGTTGGAACCGCCGCCGGTACAGCCAACTAACACATCTGGGGTCTCTCCAACTTTCGCTAGTTGAAGAAGAGCTTCTTGGCCGATGATTGTTTGATGTAGAAGCACATGATTAAGAACTGAACCTAACGCATACCGTGTATCAGGGTCAGCCGCAGCCTCTCCGACTGCTTCTGAAATCGCTATTCCTAATGACCCAGGGTGATCAGGGTCTTGCGCCAAGAGTTGGCGCCCATAGGCCGTCTTATCTGATGGGCTTGGGTGCACTTTCCCTCCCCAAACTTCCATCATGGTTCGCCTATACGGCTTGGTCCTGTATGATGCTGCCACTTGCCAAACCTCGCACTCGAGCCCGAACTGAGCACATGCAAAGGCCAAAGAACTACCCCACTGACCTGCACCGGTCTCGGTGGTTAACTTCTTCACACCTTCTTTCGCGTTATAATAGACTTGCGGCACTGCAGTATTTGGCTTATGAGAACCGGCGGGACTAACCCCTTCATACTTGTAATAGATTCTGGCAGGTGTCCCGATAAGTTTCTCCAAGCGTCGCGCACGGAACAGTGGGGATGGCCGCCATAACCGATAGACATCTAAAACCTCGCCAGGGATGTCAATGTACCTATCGCCACTCATCTCTTGTTCAATCAGGGCTTTTGGAAATAGTGGTGCAAAATCCTCCGCAGTAGCAGGTTCCAAGGTTCCCGGATGAAGCGGAGGAGCGAGTGGTTCAGGCAAGTCTGCGATGATGTTATACCACTGCGTGGGCATTTCAGACTCATCCAGCAAAATTTTGTAATTGTTTTTTATTTGCATTTTACTAACTCCACTAAATTTTTATTTTTCAGATTTAGTTATACTGACGTTTCTAGCTAACTTAAACATCTGCCTTAGATCTCAAGGTTTTAAACTAAGCAAAAAAATGGCGCTGGAAATAAGATTCGATCTTGCGACCCCACGTTTACGAATTTTTGCTTGATTGATAGTAACCAGCAACGGACTTAATTGTCTAAACCTCTGTCTAAATACCAAGGAGATCAGACTCCGTAACGTGCGTTATAAATTGTTTTGACAGGAGCTATTTAAATGGAAATGGTGGCTATGGCGACCACCATTATATTATTTTAAATAATTGAAATTTATAATTATTTTCTTTCATCTTCCGTGCGATACCCGCGCTAGTACCCGCAAAAATATTT
>JAYNIS010000091.1:0-4265 GCA_038109325.1 Gammaproteobacteria bacterium
ATTCAGTTGTTGTTGCCCGTGTTGATCAAATTAACTTTGAAGTACAACCTGATAGTGAGACAAATCTCTCATCTGCATTGAGCCAGCTTCGGACGAGCCAGGAGGCCGGTGAGTTTTGGTCTGTAGTTACTGCTGCTGCTGAGATGGTCAAGCGCTGATGGAGTTCTTCGCTGATTATGGTCTATTTTTATTAGAAACGCTGACCATCGTGTTCGCAGTGATAGTTGTCATCGCTGTGAGCTCCAAAATTTCAGGTGGTGGCGATGAATCCAAAGGGGCAATTAGAATTACCGATCTCTCTAAAAAATTGGCGGATCAGGCAAAGCAAGTATCGACTGCAGTTAACGCTGGGTTGGCTGAAGAAAAAGCCTCGTTACGCGAACGTCTGAAAAAGAGTTTTAGCAGATCATCTCGAGATACTTCCAAAAAGCCAGAGAAAAAAGAAAAGGTTGCTGTCGTTATTGAATTCAAAGGTGATATGAAGGCATCGCAGGTCGCTAGTCTTCGCCAAGAGGTTTCAGCGATCTTAGCGATGAAGCGGAAGCCGGATCAGGTGGTGCTCAAGCTGACCTCGCCGGGTGGCCTTGTGCATACCTATGGACTCGCCAGCTCTCAATTATCGCGCCTACGTGATGCGAATATTCCTTTGTGTGCTTGCGTGGACACCGTGGCCGCAAGTGGTGGGTACATGATGGCCGTCTGCGCGGACCGCATTATTTCAGCGCCTTTTGCTGTTTTGGGTTCAATTGGCGTGGTCGCGCAGATCCCTAATATTCACCGCTTTTTAAAAAATCGCGATGTTGATGTTGAACTTCATACCGCTGGTGCGAATAAACGGACTCTCACGTTGTTGGGTGAAAACACTCCTGAAGGTCGCAGAAAATTTAAGGAAGACCTTGAGCAAACCCATGGGTTATTTAAATCGTGGATTGCTGAAAGGCGTCCCGAGCTTGACCTTGACGCGGTGGCAGACGGATCAATTTTTTACGGCACAGACGCATTGGCGAAAGGTCTATGTGATGAAATTGCAACGTCTGATGATGTTCTTATGAATCTGAATGTCGACCACCATTTATTTGCGTTGAAGTGGGTGGAGAAGAAAACACTCGCTGCACGTTTGGGTCGCGATGCATCAGCTGCGCTAGTCGACCAAGTCGATAACTACATTAATCGAACCAATCAGGATTACACCAGGCTGTGACCGGTAAAGAGGTTACTCTGTATACCGACGGTGCCTGCAAAGGCAACCCTGGCCCCGGGGGATGGGGAGCGGTGCTTGAGTATGGCGAGCATCGTAAAGAACTCTTTGGCGGTGAAGCTGATACGACAAATAATCGTATGGAGTTAATGGCTGCAATTGAAGGATTGTCCGCACTGAAGAGTCGTTGCACCGTCAATCTGTACACGGACTCTGTTTATGTGAAAGACGGTATCACGAAGTGGCTTTCAAATTGGAAGACGAACGGATGGAAAACGGCGGCGAAGAAGCCGGTGTCTAATCAGGACTTATGGCAACGATTGGACGAAGTAGCCCAACAACATGAGGTGCGCTGGCATTGGGTTAAAGGACACGCTGGTCATCCAGGTAATGAGCGTGCTGACGAACTAGCCAAACAAGGAGCGGTTTCTGAATGCGGCAAATAATTCTTGATACGGAGACCACTGGCTTAGATCCAAATGATGGCCATCGAGTGATTGAGATTGGCTGTATCGAAATGGTTAATCGTCGTCTCACTGACCGAACTTTCCATGTTTATATTAATCCGGAAAGAGATATCGACCAGGAAGCGATCGAAGTACATGGGATTACGAATGAGTTTTTGGTGGATAAACCAAACTTTGCCGGAATCGCTGATGAATTTATTGAGTTTATTCGTGGCGCCGAGCTGATCGCTCACAACGCGTCATTTGACATTAACTTCCTTGAATCTGAGTTAAAGCGTATCCCAGGTGCGCCCAGCATGTTGTCGTTGATGCTTGGCGGGGCGGCGATCGACACCCTAGCTATGGCTAAGGAAAAAAGGCCCGGCAAGAGAAATTCATTGGATGCGTTGTGCCGAGATTATAAAATTGATGCCGCTGAACGAACACTTCATGGTGCTTTACTCGATGCGGAACTACTAACGCGCGTATATCTCGCAATGACACGAGAACAGAGCCGCATGTTTGGTGGTTCAGAGAATCAATCTCAAGCCTCTCGATTTGAATCTATTCAGAAGTTAGAGGGCCTCGACCGGACCCCCCCACAGCTCAAAGTGCCAACTGAAGATGAATCTGAAAATCATCAAGCATTTTTGGCGACTATAAGAAAGAGCAGTGACTCTTTGCTTTGGGACTCAAATAAGTCATGAACTGGCTTGGCGATCATAATCAGAATTGGCTCCCAGGGATCAGTGGAGGATCAGCTCAAAGGGTTGTATTAACCACATCTGAAAGGGCCGTGGCGGTTGGTGATGATGGCGCTCCTTTATTTTTGTCGATTGATGATCCTCTGATTTCGGCTGAGCAGCTGCATCTTGCCGGAACATTGAATGGTGTGACCTATTACGGTGTCCGGTGCCCTGAATTTCCGGGTCTTGTCTATGAACCTCTTCGGCCAGTACTGATTCATTTAGATAGTGAGAGATTTACGCCCATCAGCGCCGCGATGCAGGTGCTCGATTTTATGGATGAGCATTGTTTTTGTGGTCGCTGTGGTAAGGAAACCAGTGCTTCTGTATCCGATCGTGGGCGACACTGTGAGCCCTGTGGACTGACGCAATACCCCAGGATTTCACCCTGTGTCATTGTTTTGATCACACGCGGTGATGAAATCCTTCTTGCGAGGGCACCACGTTTTGTTGATGGGATGTACTCGACACTCGCTGGATTTGTAGAAGCGGGAGAATCAGCAGAACATGCATGTTGTCGAGAAATTCGAGAGGAAGTCGGTGTGCGCATTAAGACCCCAGTGTATCAGGGTAGCCAAAGTTGGCCTTTTAAGCATTCGTTGATGCTCGGATATTGGGCAGAGTGGGAATCGGGCGAGATAAAAATTGATGGTGAAGAAATTGTCGATGCCCAATGGTTTCATATTGAGCAGCTACCTAAATTGCCACCTCATGCATCGATCTCTCGCGGGATGATCGACGCCTATGTTAACCAGTACCTCAGTTAACCGGAACCACCAACCATTCGCCGGGACGAATTAAATTGGACGTTGCATTCAGTTTTCTGAGAGCCTTAACAGTTGTCCGAAATCGTCGGGCGATTTTCCATAGCGAATCACCATTTCGGACTTTGTAGCGAATCGTTTCGCCATAGGCATTACCGAGCTCGAGATTGACGAGTTGCTTAGAGATATTTTCAGTCGTACTTGGTACGCGAATAGTTCTTCCTGCGACGATGCGAGAGTTTGACATACCATTGAGCATCATCAATTCAGAAACGGTTGCTCCGATTCTCGCTGCAATTTCGCTGAGTGTGTCACCAGTCTGAACTTTGTAAGGTCGGGTTCTTACATAATCGCGGACTGATACGCTGACGAGGCGAGTGGAGAACTCTTGTACCGCTCCATTAGGGAGAACAAGCTGATAAGGCTCTTGAGCAGGAGTGATCCACGAGCGAATACAAGGATTATACCGACGAATTTCCTCGAGAGAGAGGCCGCTCAATTCTTGAACCATAGAGACTTCCATTGGCGCCTCAAGATTCACTGTTTTGAATGGAATTTCTGGCTCAATATTTGGGAGTTCGATCCCTTGAGCTTTCGCGTCAAGGATAAGGTCCCGGGTAACCAGCAGCCGAGGCACATAGCGCCGTGTTTCCCGTGGTAGTTTCAGAGACCAAAAATCCGTTGGTTTTCCGGCGCGCTTGTTACGTTTGATCGCGCGCTCAATCCGTCCAGGTCCAGCATTGTAGGCTGCGATTGCCAGTAACCAGTCACCAAACTTGTTATACATCTGTTCGAGGTAGTCAAGCGCAGCACGCGTTGAGTGAATGACGTCTCTTCGTTGGTCACATGTTTGCCCAAGCTTTAATTTTAGAACACGTGCTGTTCCTGGCATGATCTGCCATATACCAACAGCGCCCATTCTTGAAACCGCCCAAGGGCTGTAGGCAGATTCGACATAGGGAAGGAGAGCCAGTTCTGCAGGTATCTCTCGGCGTTTAACCTCAGTCCATACATACGGAAGATAAATATTTGCTTTAACGAGAAAATCGGAGAAAAAGCCTGGACTATGAGTTAAACGGCGACGATGTAAATCTGCATATTTGGTTTCTTT
>JAYNIS010000092.1:0-4248 GCA_038109325.1 Gammaproteobacteria bacterium
GGGCCGCTATTGCCGCCGCCGCCGACATCCGATTGGGAACTCACGATACGAAATTCGGGATG
The DNA here is from genome assembly GCA_038109325.1 of Gammaproteobacteria bacterium. GTDB lineage: Bacteria > Pseudomonadota > Gammaproteobacteria > Pseudomonadales > Litorivicinaceae > HIMB30. The sequence goes on from JAYNIS010000092.1 coordinate 63, forward strand.
CCTATTGCACGCACCTTAGGTAACTGCTTATCGATAGCGAACCTCAACCGGTTGGTTCACTTATTGGGCGAATCACGAACGCGCTATTTGTTGCTGACAGCAGAATTTTTACCGATGTCACCGTTAGTTGATTCGGGCTTCATCAGCGAAGTGTTAGACACCGCTGAACTCTGTGATCATCGTGCGAGAGAGTTAGCGGCTCATTTGATAACGCTAGCCCCACTCACAGTTTCAGCAACGCGCGACGGACTAACTCGATTGGCTCAACGCTCAATTCCTGAAGATACAGATTTGATTCAGCGCTGTTATTTGAGTGATGATTTTGCCGAGGGTGTCGAAGCCTTTTTCGCGAAGCGTAAGGCGAACTGGAGCGGTCGATGAACCAGCAGCCAAGACCACTTCAAGGCATGCGAGTGATCGAGCTCGCCCACATCATGGCAGGTCCGTTGTGCGGAATGATGTTGGCCGATATGGGTGCAGACGTCATCAAGGTGGAAAAAATTGAGGGCGGCGATGACTCGAGACGTATGGTTCCTCCACAAATTGAGGGAGAGTCTGCAGCGTTCTTAATGATGAATCGCAACAAACGCGGCATTGCACTCGACTTAAAATCTGATGAAGGGAAGAAAATTCTCACAGAACTTTTGAAGGACGCCGACTGTGTCATTGAGAATTTTCGTTACGATACGATGGAACGTCTTGGATTGTCATATGACGAGTTAAAGGCGATTAATCCAGGCCTGATTTACGTCGAGATCTCCGGGTATGGGCGGACGGGCCCGTATCGTGAACGTGCGGGCTTTGATCTCGTTGCGCAGGGCGCGTCTGGGTTGATGAGCATCACAGGGCCTGGCCAGGATGATGGTCCAGTTAAGGTTGGCGCTCCTGTGACAGATATCACAGCAGGTATTCTTGCCGCGATGGGTGCGGCCGCAGCCTATGCAGGAAAACAAAAAACAGGGCTCGGTACGCGTGTGGATACGTCGCTGTTTGAGGCCGGTATTACTCACACCTATTGGCAATCTGCAATTGCATTAGCGACAGGAGTCTCGCCTCAGGCGCTTGGTTCAGCACACCCGCTGAATGCGCCTTATCAGGCTTTTCCGACAGCCGATGGCTATATCAATATCGGTGCCGCGAATCAGAGAAACTGGTTACGGCTTTTGGATGTCATTAGTGCGCCCGAACTGAATGACGATGCGCGATTTTCATCGAATGCAGATCGGATGGCGAATCTTGATGAGCTTGTCGACGTATTAAAAGGGTATTTTAGACAACATACATCTGAGGTTTGGCTTGAAAAGCTTGATCAAGCCGGTGTTCCTGCGGGCCCTATTTTATCAATTGGAGAGATGCTTGAGCACCCTCAGGCTCTCGCTCGAGATATGGTGGTTCAGACTGACCATGAACGGGTGGGTGCCGTCAAAGGACTCGGCATGGCTGTTAAATTTCATGGCGCCGAGCCGGTCGCGTTACGACCACCCCCAACACATGGCCAGCACTCGCATCAGGTGCTGGCTGAGCTTGGTTATTCAGATAGTGAGATTGAAGCAATGTACGCTTGCGGCGTGATTCATTCGGCATAAAGCTGGGCTGATATGGATAGTTATCCGTCTTATAGCTGGGTAGTTCGCCCCTACTTAGAGTCGTTTTTTCTCAGGAATAAGACCTTCTGGGGCATAGCGGAGCGTCAATAGCAAAATAATCCCTACGGTCATCAGGCGCATATGGGCAGCGCCCTCGAGTAGATGTGCTCGAATCGCGCTCTGGGGATCCATTCCAGATGTCAGGGTGTCGATCAACCAAAGCCCGATCGGTTCCGCTTCAATCCAGAAGAACCAAATAAAGAACCCACCGAGAACAGCACCCCAGTTATTGCCTGACCCACCGATGATCACCATCACCCAAATCAAGAAGGTGAAGCGGAGCGGGTTGTATCCCACAGGAGTGAATTGGCCGTCCAGTGTGGTCAGCATGGCTCCTGCTAAACCAATCACCGCGGACCCTAATACAAACACCCGCAAGTGCTGCCATGTGACATCCTTGCCCATAGCCGCCGCCGCTGTCTCGTTGTCGCGGATTGCGCGCATCATCCGACCCCAGGGTGATTTCAGGGCAGTCTCGGAAAGCCACAGCAAGATTCCAATGACGGCGATGAAAAGTAGTGCGTAACAGATCTTAACGAATACAGCAGATGCGTCGTCGACGGGCATACCGAGAGTTATGGCCCACTCTTGAAACCACTGCGCTTGCTGCAGATCGATTTCGTAGGGAACCGGTCGTGGTAGACCGTTCACGTTCTTTACACCGCGGGTCAGCCACTCCTCGTTTTTGATGAAGAAAATGATAATTTCACTGATCCCAAGCGTCGCGATTGCTAGGTAGTCAGAGCGAAGCCCAAGCGCTATTTTGCCAATAACAAACGCGACACCCGCGGCGAATAGGGCGCCAACAGGCCAAGCAACCAAAATCGGAAGCCCGAGACCGCCCAAATAGCCAGTGACAGACGGATCAATGGCTTCGATCGCATCCACGCCAGGATCAAAGAAAATGCGGAGCAGTGCATATCCAGAAACAATGATGGCAGCGATAATCCAGTAGCGTTGTTTTTTTAAATATTGAATGCGAGACCAGGCAAATAGACAGGCTATGACGGTACCGACCGTGATCAGCAGTCCAAGCAAGATACCAAAACCACCGGCTTGCCACGCCTCAGATACCGGTGGCATCGAGATTAATATGCCCGCGAGACCCCCCAAGGCAGCGAACCCCATGACACCGACATTGAAGAGGCCTGCATATCCCCACTGAATGTTCACACCTAACGCCATGATGGCGCTAATCAAGCAGAGGTTGAGGATCGTTAATGACAGCGACAGGCTTTGAATCGCTGCGACCAGCATCAATAAACCAGCCATGCTGGAGAACAAGATTTGATTACGGTATTGATGAAAGAACGCTATCACTAGATGGTCTTCCCGCTGAATAAACCGGTCGGCTTAATAATCAATACGATCACCAAGATAATAAACGACACTGCAATCTTGTAGTCCGTCCCCAAAAACTGTACAAGCGATTCAAGCTCCATATTTTCGGGGCCCAAATACAAAATCACCTTTTTGTAGGCGAAGGTTAAAATCAGCTCGCTGAATGCGATCACATATCCACCAGCGATCGCGCCAACAGGATTGCCAACACCGCCAACGATTGCTGAGGCGAAGATAGGAAGCAAAAGCTGCATGTAAACAAAGGGCTTGAACGACTTGTCAAGGCCATACAGCGTGCCAGCGATGGTCGCGAGCGCGGCAACTAAGATCCATGTGATCAAGACAACGCGTTCTGGGTTGATACCCGACAACAGAGCCAGGTTTTCATTATCTGAATAGGCTCGCATCGATTTCCCGGTGCGTGTGTGATTCAGGAACCAAAACATTGCAGCAACAATAATTACAGCAGTGACGATTGTGACAGCCTGTGTCATTTTGAGAGATAGGCCTTCGTCTAAACCTGTAAGTTGCTTGAACTCGCGTGCCTTTAAAATAAAACGTGTTCCATCAAAGAAAATTTGATCGCCCGGACCGATAATAAAACGGATCAGACCGCCTAAAAAGAACATTACGCCAATCGAGACGATCAAGAAAATCACTGGATTGGCTTTGCGTTCCCGGTGGTATCGATATACACATCGATCAATGAGTAGAGTGAGCAATACCGTGAACAAGATTCCCACAGGGATTGCCAATAGCGCGGTCGGAAGGGGTTGGATTGAGATACCTACAGACTGAAGCCCCCAGGTAACCAAGATGGTCACCATAGCCCCAAACGCCATCGTTTCGCCATGGCCAAAATTTGAAAAACGAAGCACTCCGTAGACTAATGTGACGCCCAACGCACCGAGCGCTAACTGCGACCCATAGGTTAGGCCCGGGACCACAAGAAAATTACCAAGAAGCGTGAGTGCGTTTAAGAAATCAGCCATCTAGCCCCCCAAAAACGCTTTACGAACTTCTGGGTTTGTCAGGAGCGCTTCGCCAGTATCTGTAAATCGGTTGAGTCCTTGTACCAGAACATACCCTTTATCAGCGATTTCGAGAGCCTGCTTTGCGTTCTGTTCCACCATTAAAATGGCAACGTCCAACCGAGCAATCTCAATAATTCGGTCAAATAATTCATCCATCACGATCGG
>JAYNIS010000093.1:0-4194 GCA_038109325.1 Gammaproteobacteria bacterium
TGCCGGTTTAAGGATTAGGTGACGATAATGGCAACGACAACAGCAGATATGCAAGAAATGCAAGCAGCTGATCAGGCGACTCAAAATACGCCTGCGACTCAGGCTGGAACGGCCGAAGGTCAACCGGCGACGATACCGGCAGTGTCAACAGCTCCTGGGCTTTTAGAAAACACAGTAGGCCGAGCATTTCCGAGTATGAAGGAAATGTTGGCGCAACCTGCGGTAAAGAAGGCGACCCCGATGATTATGATTGGGATCTTATTGGTGTTTTTTGTTGCCTCATTTATGGCGATGCAGGCGCCTGTTTATCGTCCAGTATTTCCTGGGATGACTGACGCAGATCGTCAATCCGCTATGGAAGCGCTGAAAGAGGGCGGTTTCTCGCCTCAGCTCAACCGCCAAACGGGTCAACTCGAAGTTGATGCGAGCGCTTACCATGAAGCGAAGATCTATCTCGCTTCTCAGGGCATTCCGTCTGAAGGCTCGGCAAATGGTTTTGAGGCGCTAAGCCAGTCCGCGTCGATTACGACGTCCCAGTTTATGGAGCAGGCCAACTACGCGGCCGCAGTTGAGCAAGAATTGGCTAAATCAATCCTTAGGATTTCGACTGTTAAACACGCTCGCGTGCATCTAGCGCTACCGCAGCAATCTGTGTTTGTGCGCGACCGCACCCCACCAAAGGCATCTGTCGTGATTACTCGCTATCCGGGTCGTCACATGGATGCGAATCAGGTGAATGCGATCATCAATTTGGTCGCTTCGAGTGTGCCGTATTTGAATCCTACGGATGTATCTGTGGTGGATTCATTAGGCAACTTATTGAGTGACACAAGCCAAGAAAATCCGCTCGGTATGACGAGCGCGCAGTTGCGTCACAAGCAGCAGCTCGAAGATACCTACAGAAATCGTATCTATCAGCTGCTTGGCCCAATTTATGGTGAAGATAACGTGCGTGCGCAGGTGGATGTGGAGCTTGATTTTACTGAAGTAGAGAGCACGTTCGAAACCTATGATCCAAACGAAAAGGGCGAAAAAACGCGCTCTGAAGTGTTGTCTCTCGATCGGATGGCGACCGCTGACGCACAGGGCGTACCTGGCTCAACGACAAACCAGCCGCCGATGGATCCTGAGTTTGATCAGGACGGCCGTGCGACGTCAAAGTCGACCTCTAATATTGGCGAAACGGTCAGTTCACGGACGACGCGTAACTATGAGCTCGACCGAATCATTCGCACGGTCAAAGACGCTAATGGCGAGGTACTGCGTGTGTCGGTCGCTGTCGCTGTCAATCGTTTTGCGCCAGGTGAATATCCTCAGCCACCTGAGGGCGTTGATCCTGCTGATTTTGAGGGCCCAGGTCTAGCTGAAATGAGTGAACCTGAATTAACGCGCGTGAACAACTTGGTCCGCGGTGTTGTGAATTTTGACCCTGAGCGGGGTGATCAAGTGACCGTTGTTGCTACACCCTTTGATCCGGCGGCCGAATTGGAGAATCTTATGCCGTGGTATGAAAACGTAGTGTTGCTGAATGCAATCAAAGGTATTGTCGCGATGGTTGTCTTTGCGATGATCGCATTTATCTTGATTCGTCCCGTGGCATATAAGCTTCTGGGTATTCCATTACCGCACGAGCGCAAGGCTGCTGAGCAGGCGGAAGCGATGCGCTTGGCCGAGGAACAAGCGAATGCACCGATACTTGGCCCTGATGGACAACCGCTCCCAGCTGGTGCGGTCGGTGTTAACGCTGATGGTGTCCCTGTGGGCCCTGATGGCGAGCCGATCGTTCATGAGGGCGAGATCGAAATTGGCGAAGGTGAGTCCTTGGAAGAGATCCGAGCTAAACTCAAGCCGAAGAAGTCGTCAATCTCAGCTGATTTGTTAGATACTGCGAACACGTACGACGATAAAGTCGCCTTGATCCGGATGCTGGTCCAGGAAGATTCAGGCCGAGTAGCGACTGTGTTGAAGTCAATGATTAAGGCGAGTTAAGAGGTTCGTCATGGCAGATATGGATCAACAGGAAATGACTGATGCCCTTCGAGAGGAAATCGAAGGGTTAACGTCGACAGACCGAGCAGCCGTGCTCTTACTGCTCTTGGGTGAGCAAGAGGCGGCCAATATCATCAAGTACATGGATCCAAAAGAGGTTCAGAGAATAGGTGCGGCGATGGTGAGTGCAGCTGATATGTCTCAGGAGGCTGTTAACTATGTGCTGGATGAGTTTGTGTCAACCTTGAAGAAACAGACGAGCCTGGGACTTGGAACCAGTGACTATGTCGAAGACGTATTAAAGCGCGCGCTCGGCGAAGATAAGGCTGCGTCTGTGATGGGTCGTATTCTTCCGGGACAGGCATCGAAAGGTCTCGAGATCCTGAAATGGATGGATGCCCGGGCAATTGCCGATATGGTTCGGAACGAACACCCCCAGGTCATCGCTATTATTTTATCGGTTCTGGAGTTTGAAGTTGCGGCGGACGTCTTACAGTTTCTACCTCAAGCTGTTCGGCCTGAGATTATGCAACGTGTCGCTGCGCTTGAAACAGTCCAGCCCGCCGCTATGAGTGAACTTGAGAGCATCATGAAAAAGCAGTTCAGTAATAACTCGTCTGCGCGTTCCTCTAGCGTTGGCGGCGTAAAGCAGGCGGCTAAGATTATGAACTTTGTCAAAGTAGATATGGAAAGCCAAATCATGGAGGGCCTTATGGGTCTTGATGAAGATATTACGCTTCAGATTCAGGACAACATGTTTACCTTTGAGAATTTGGTTGACGTAGACAACCGTGCGATACAAACAATTATGCGGAATGTTGATCAGGATCTTTTGATGACAGCATTGAAAGGCGCCAGTGAATTCGTGAAAGAGAAGTTTTTCGACAATATGTCGTCGCGCGCGCGGGTGATGTTCATCGATGATATGGAGGCGAAAGGTCCTCTTCGCATCAGTGACGTGGAGGAGGCGCAAAAGAATATCATGCGTACCGCACGCAAGTTGTCTGACGCTGGTGAGCTTGTCCTAGCGGGTCGTGGCGATGATTTCGTCTAAGAAAGCAGCGTATGTTGCCAATGGCGCCGATCTCGATCAGCCCTTTGAAGACAACGAACTGTTAAATCGAAAGGATGATTTTCCCTTCGAAGCTCCACCTTGGCGTGTTCTTGATACTGAGGCCACGTTTGAGCCAATGGAAATCAAGCTCGCCCCGGTTGATACCCCTGAATCTGCTAATACTGTTGAAGCTGATTTGGATTCAGAGCAGGTGACTTCTGATTTGGAGAGTTCTGAATCTGAGGTCGCTACAGAAGGCACACAAAATGAGCCTCTTGAGGATACGAGTGCAGAGGATACGTCTGAGCCTGAGCCTACAGTAATCGGGCTAACCACAGAGGAATCTGAGGCCCGTGTTGCGGAAGCGGTAGCCGCTAAACAGGTTGAGTTAACTGAGCGGTACGAGCCGAAGATCAAAGAACTCGAGCAGCAGCTTGCCGATGCTCAGGCTGAGATTGAGCGTGTGCGCATCGAGGTGCGTGAGTCAGCAGAAAAAGAATTCCAAGAGCAACTCGAATCTAGTCGGAAAACGTATGACGGACTCACACAGAAACTAGCACATGCGAGCGATAATGTTAGCGAGTTTTTTGAGCCATTGTCGCGCTTGGCGGTTCATGTGGGCACGCAGTTGGTTCGTGGTGAGTTGACAGTTGGCCCGACAGCGGTTGCTCGTTTGGTACAAGGATGCCTTGACCAATTGGAAGGATATCAACCGAAAAATCCACCAGTCCTGAGAATGCATCCCGAAGACTTAGCGATGTATTTATCTTCAATCGATGGTGAACCAGAAGGCGTGCAATTACGCCCGGATGAGAGCATGGCGCGCGGTGATGCATCACTCCAGATGGACGATACGGCGGTAGATGATCTGATTGCACATCGTTTAGAGCGTTTAGCCAGTCATATTTTTGGTATCGGGCATGGATTTACTGATGAGGTATTTAGAACATCGCTAAGTAACGCGTCCGATACCGAGGCTGCTTTTAACGACATTGATGACTATATCGAGCATGAAATCGTCGATGCGGCGAGGGCCACGGATCCAGAAGAACATGAATCCGAAGATGTTGCTGCTCGTTCTGAAGAGAGCATGATCCCAGCCGAAGCCGAAGCCGAAGCCGAAGCCGAAGCCGAAGCCGAAGCCGAAGCCG
>JAYNIS010000094.1:0-4167 GCA_038109325.1 Gammaproteobacteria bacterium
TCATTTTGAGGATTGTTGAAGAACTCTTCAGGTTCGTTCTGCTCAACAATTTGCCCTTCGTCCATGAAGATAACGCGGTTTGCCACCTTGCGCGCAAAGCCCATTTCGTGTGTCACGCACAACATTGTCATTCCGTCTTCAGCAAGACCGACCATCACATCGAGCACCTCGGCGATCATCTCTGGATCGAGCGCTGATGTCGGCTCGTCAAACAGCATGATGCGTGGATTCATACATAGTGAACGCGCGATAGCTACCCGTTGCTGCTGACCACCTGACAATTGACCAGGGTACTTATTCGCCTGCTCTGGAATCTTGACTCGCTCTAGATAGCGCATCGCTGTTTCTTCAGCCTCGCGTTTTGGCGTCTTACGCACCCAGATGGGCGCAAGCGTGCAATTTTCTAGAACCGTGAGATGAGGGAACAGATTAAAGTGCTGGAATACCATACCCACTTCGCGACGAACGTCGTTGATGTGCTTGGTATCTTCAGTCAACTCGATTCCATCAACGATAATAGAACCCTCTTGGTGAGTCTCTAACCGATTAATACAGCGAATCAAAGTCGACTTACCAGAACCCGATGGTCCACAAATGACAATTCGCTCACCACGTTTTACATCCAAATCAATGTCTTTTAAGACATGAAATTGTCCATACCACTTGTTCAGCCCATCAATCTTGATAATTGTGTCCCCAAGTTCCGCCGACGCTGCATGCGTTTCCGTGGTCATACTAATTTCTCCGATTAGTGTCGAGTTTGCGCTCTAGGTTCTGACTGTATCTAGACATGCCATAACAGAACGCCCAGTAAATAAATCCAGCAAAAAGATACGCTTCGATATCATAGCCTTTCCATTCCATCGAACGTGAGGCCGTTTGCGCCATGTTCAGAAGATCCAACAGCCCAATAATGGATACCAGGGATGTGTCTTTGAATAGCGCGATAAAGGTGTTAACGATTGAAGGAATCGAAATCTTCAATGCTTGTGGAAGAGTAATAAACACAGTACGACGCCAGTATCCAAGGCCAAGCGCCATTGCTGCCTCAGCCTGGCCCTTTGGAATTGCTGCGAGTCCGCCGCGAACCGCCTCTGCCGTATAAGCTGATTGGAACATGGTGATACCAATCATGGCGCGAACAACTTTGTCGAACTCAACGCCCGCTGGGAAGAATAAGGGAAGCATCACTGATGCCATAAAGAGGATCGTAATTAATGGTGTGCCACGCCAAAACTCGATGTAGACCACACAAATCGAGCGAATCACGGGCATTTCGGAACGACGTCCTAACGCCAACAAAATCCCGATTGGCAGTGCCAACAAAATACCGACGAACGCGAGAGTGAAGGTCAGTAAGAAACCACCCCACTGCGTAGTATTTGACTGGGAGATACCAAAATACCCACCGTACACAATGAAGTAGAACACAACTGGAAAAACACCCAATATCCCGATCACCAACCACTTTTTACCAGGCGTCTTTTCAAATAAAAGTGGCAAAAGCAAAGCAAAAAACAGGATAAAAATAAGCGTTGGTCGCCAAATCTCATCTGGATTTGATGCGAAGTATAACCCGAATAGGATCTGCTCAAAACGCACATTGATAAACGTCCAACATGCCCCGGCCTTATTGGCTTCGCACACTGATCGGTCCGCACCAGTCCAATTGGCATTAATCAATGCCCATTCAACAAAGGATGGGACGTAGCTGAAAAAAAGATAGAAAAATAACAACGTAGCGATCGAACTACCGATCGAACCAAACAGGTTGTCTCGAACCCAAGCAATCGGTCCCACTGCATTGCTAGGTGGAGCTCGATCCGGAGCTGGGATGAAAGTTTTTACATCGTTCATCTTATCGCTCCGTCAACTGAATTCGTTTGTTGTACCAATTCAGTACAAAGGACGTAAATAAACTCAAACATTCATACACAGCAACAGTCATTCCGATAATAACGAGAGCTTGGCCCGTCTGATTAAGAGTGATACCGGCCCATACTGCGACAAGCTCTTCATAGCCCACAGCAACTGCCAATGATGAGTTTTTCGTCAGGTTCAAATATTGGCTAATGGTCGGTGGAATAATGACTCGAAGCGCCTGCGGGATCGTGACCAAGCGAACAGTATCTTTGCGTGACAAGCCCAAAGCATGTGCCGCCTCATTCTGGCCCTGGGATACGGATTGAATACCGGCACGAACATTCTCAGCAATGAACGCTGCTGTGTAGAGCGTGAGCGCAAACCACAACGAGAATAAAGGTAATGGAAGTTGCCCACCGCCCTTGAAATTAAATCGACCCAACACAGGCTCATCGAAAATCAAAGGCGAGCCGGCAATCAAATAAAGGATATAGCCCCCGCCAAAAATTGCTGCTAGAGAAATTAAGCCAACGGGTAATTTATGTCCCGTCTCTTCAAATCGCGCTTTAGCGCGTCTTGCAAATACGACAAGACCAAAGCAGAGGATCGCGAGAAGGGCGATCCAGATGCCAAATCCTGTTGAATCTTCAATAACCGGTAACGGTGTATGGAAACCGCGCGCATTGAGATAAAAAGCGCCCAGCTCAATGGAATTCTTCGGTGCCGGCAATGACGGTAAAAAGATAGCAAAGTTCCAAAACATGATTTGAAGAAGCAAAGGAACATTTCGAAAGATTTCGATATATGCGAGGGCCCCTCTTGAAACCAACCAGTTCGGCGATAGACGGATGACCCCGATAAAAAATCCGAGAATGGTCGCTGCGATAATACCAAGAACAGCCACCAAAATAGTGTTCTGTATTCCGACAAAGAACACATCGATGTAGGTCGATTCTCCCAGCTTGTAATCAAAAAATGGGCTGAATCCGATCTGAAATGGCGCAACCTCATCAAAGAAACTGGTCCCCGTTTGGATCCCTCGGGCAACCAAATTATCAACTGTCGTTTGGAATAGAGAGTAAAAACCATAAACGACTAACCCCAGAGCTAAGATCTGAACAATCAAAGCCCGGAATTTAGGGTCTCTATGCAGAGGCACACGTGTACGTTCAGTCACAATACAGTCCGATGAATATTAAAGAAAGACCGGGCGATTGCCCGGCCTATTGTCTGATTCGATTAACGAATCGGTGGAGCGTAGAGGATTCCGCCACGCGTCCAAAGATCGTTCACTGAACCCGCACGTGGAATACCAATTTTAGCAACAGTGCGCTCATAGATTTCGCCATAGTTACCGACTTGCTTGATCGCATTGTATGACCAATCGGCACCTAGACCCAAAAGCTCACCCATATTACCTTCGGTACCAACCAAGCGAGCTACACCAGGATTACCCGGGTTAGCCTTTAGACTATCAATATTCCCGGAGGTGATACCTAGCTCTTCAGCGTTGATCAGTGCATACAAGGTCATCGAAACGATATCCATCCATTGATCGTCGCCTTGACGGACGACAGGACCAAGTGGCTCTTTAGAGATCGTTTCCGGAAGAATAGTGACACCCGCTGGACCTACTTTCATTTCAGTTGACAGCGCGGCCAACTGAGACTTATCCGACGTCAGTACGTCACATGCCCCACCTTCGAATCCTTCACGCGTTTGCGTAGAAGTTTCATAACCAACTGGCGTGAACTTCATGTTGTTATTTCGGAAATAATCAGCCATGTTCAACTCGGTTGTCGTACCTGCTTGGACGCAGATACTGGCGCCATCGAGTTCAAGTGTTGATTTGATGCCAGAGTCCTTCATAACCATGAAGCCCTGACCATCGATGTAGTTGTAGTACGTGAAATTCAGACCGAGTGATGCTTCTCGGGTTAGGGTATGAGTCGTATTACGTGACAAGACGTCGACCTCGCCCGAAGCGAGAGCCGTAAAGCGCTCTTTAGCGGTCAGAGGTATAAACACAACTTTGCTTGCATCGCCTAGTACAGCCGCTGCGATTGCGTCACACACGGCGGCGTCGATGCCTTGCATACGACCAGCGTCATCTGGCGCCGAGAATCCTGGGACCCCGCCACTAACGCCACATTTCAGCTCACCACGAGCCTTGACATCATCCAGCGTACCGGCTGATGCAACTTGAGCAACCGCTACAGCAGACGCTGCGATAGTAGTTGCAATCTTTACAGACAATTTCATGGAATTACTCCTGAATAAAGCGGTTTGTTTTAAGTTTAATAC
>JAYNIS010000095.1:0-4165 GCA_038109325.1 Gammaproteobacteria bacterium
GCACGGAATCCCAACGCGAGCGCGACGCCGATAGTAATCAATGGTGTTGCCTTGGCCAGCAACTCACTGACGCCATACACCGAGTTCAGTGGACGAATAAATATACGATACAGACTGGAGACCGGATCCAATCCGAGCGACGCCAGTAGCGCAGACGCAGTCGCGACAGTCAGCAACAACGCGATAAAAACCGCGAACCATTCATGATACCAGCGTGTCACCGACCGAGCTTCGACGAAGATCATGGATCAATCTCCTGGCCGAGCATGAGCGCGCCTAAATGTTGTGGCGTCATTTCTTCTGTATGGAAAGAGCGGCTTAGCTTGCCGTGGCAAATCGCGCAGATACGGTCAGTCACCGACAGTAGCTCATCGATGTCCTGGCTAATCAAAATGATAGACGCACCCTCATCAGCCATTTTCATAAGCATCTGATGGATAAAAATCTGCGCCTTAGCATCAACACCCCAGGTCGGATTCGAGACAACAAAAACCTTAGGTTGGCCCAACAACTCTCGGCCAATTAAAAACTTTTGTAGGTTCCCACCTGAGAGACTCGACGCCTTTGCATTCACAGAGGATGTTCTTACATCGAAGGTTGTGATTACCTCATCAGCAAAAGATTTAGCCGAAGTACTGCTGATTAAATAATCATTTTTCAAAATGCCTCGCGTATGACGCGCGGTCAAAATCAAATTTTCCCAGAGGGTCAGCTCAGGAATAGCCGCATGGCCCAATCGGTTCTCGGGCGCACCCAACAGTCCCCGCAAACGACGTTGTTCCACACCGAGGTGTGCAATTGGTTCTCCATCAAGCACCATACTGTCGGGATTCGGCAAGGTCAGTTCACCTGACAACAAGTCAAACAAGGTGTCCTGCCCATTTCCAGAGACTCCAGAAATCCCAAGAATCGACCCAGGTGCAACGGAGAGATACACATCTTTGAGGACAATATTTCGAGTCGATTCCGGATACACATCACCCACCCGAACAGTTAATCGCGCCTTCTGCTTCTCTGCACCAGATCCTTTGCTGCGTTTTGTTTCATTTAAACGCTCACCAATCATCTTTTCGCCCAACGAGCGACTACTCTCCTGGCGCGGATCGACGACATCAACGACCTGACCAGCCCGCATCAAAGTCGCCCGATCACAAAGCGCACGCACCTCATCGAGCTTGTGAGAGATGTAAATTATTGAACGCCCCTCATCAGATAAACGGTCCAAAGTGGTAAAGAGTTGTTCTGTTTCTTGCGGCGTGAGCACGGATGTTGGTTCATCAAGAATCAGTAATCGAGGGTCCTGCATCAACACACGAACAATTTCAACACGCTGTCGCTCGCCTGCACCTAAATCGTGAACACGACGATTCAGTTCAACGTGCAAACGATACCGATCACATACGTCGGAAATCTCAGCTGCAAGTATTTCATCAGGAAATCGACCCTCAAGTCCCAGAGCTATATTTTCCAAAACAGTTAGGGCTTCGAAGACGGCAAAATGCTGAAACACCATACCGACACCGGAATGCTTGGCTTCACTTGGACTGTCGGGGGCATACGGATTAGCCAAGAGCTCCATTGCCCCAGCGTCCGGTTTCAGGATTCCGTAGATCATTTTGACTAGGGTCGACTTTCCTGCACCATTCTCACCGAGAAGCGCATGAATTTCGCCCGCATCAACAGACAGTGTCACATCACGATTGGCAGCAAAATCACCGAAATATTTGCTGAGCCCACGCACGCCAAGACATTGCTTCGAAGAAGCTGATAAACGTTCCGCGATCGCAACCGACTCAGTCAAATTAAGGACTCACTGTGAATTAAACATGAAGAATACAACATTCTCATGGCTAAACCCACGGATTAACGAGCGTTTGACTCGAAGAAGAAATATTCTGAGCTGACGTGTCCATGCAAGGTGACAAGTCCTTGCTGAATCCAATCCATATTCTGGGTCAAAAGATCAGGGGTTAGTCGCTCGAGATCGAGCTTATTTAAACCATCAACAATGCCATCGATTAAATCGGATGAAACTCGCTGATGCGGGAGATCGCGTAAAAACCGGCTGACTCGATCAAGTGCTGCAGCCATCGATTGAGGGAAGTTCCGGTCACGGAGCACAAAATCGAGTACGTCACTGCCACGCATCCGATTTCGTGCGCTATGACGGTACAGCTCCACACCACCTAGGGCAGATAATAAATTCTGCCAGCCAATTGCCTCATAACTACTCCAGCGCGTGGATGCGCCGGGAACCATTTGTGTCACACGTGGGTCAACAAGTCGAGACACCATATCTGCGTGCTCTATGCGATCTCCGAGGCGCAAAAATAGCCAGCTCAAATCACGCGCCTGGCTCGCCATCAAACAGCCGTGCCACAGGCGACAACTCGAAATCACTTGTTTGAGAACTCGGATTCGTGATGACCGATCAAAACTCGCGAATGATTGCCGCTCGATCAAACCGTGCAATTCATTCAGCGCTACCCAGGCATCTTTGGGAATTAAATCACGTGTCACCCGAGCGTTTTCGCGTGCAGCGGCGATCGATGCACGGATAGATCCAGAATGATCTAGTCCGAGAATTAATTGTTCCATCACCTCAGCCTCAGAAATACCTGGATCTGAGTCGCCTGAACCAAATACTTGCATCAGGGATTCCCAGTCATACGGAACCCCATCGGGTAAATCCAAAATCGTGTCAGATGCAGCAATCGCTAACCGAGCTGTTGCCTCTGCGCGCTCGACGTACCGAGACAGCCAATAGAGATGTTCAGCGACTCGCGCGAGCATCAATCCTGACCCTCATCTGCCACAACCCAAAAGTCTTTTGAGCCGCCCCCTTGCGACGAATTCACAACCAGCGATCCTTCGCAAAGCGCAACACGACAAAGACCACCAGTTGAACACCACTGATCAGAGCTCTGAAGAACAAAAGGGCGTAGGTCAACATGTCTTGGCGCGAGGTCCCCATCATCCGTCACCGTTAGGGTCGTCGAAATTGCGAGCGTGGGTTGCGCAATCCACACCCGAGGGTTTTCCAAAATTTCAGCCCGACGAGCGACGATCTCTTCATCAGTCGCGTGTGGCCCAACCATGATTCCGTAACCACCTGACGCATCGGCCGGTTTGACGACAAGTTCATTCAGGTGATCTAACACATACACCTGTTGCTCAGGATCTGAACACAGATACGTCGGGACGTTTTCGAGGAGAGGCTCTTCATTCAAATAATATTTAATGATCTCAGGGACATATGCATAAAGGACCTTATCATCAGCGACGCCACTACCTGGTGCATTTGCGACAGAGACTTTTCCAGCTCGCCATGCACGCATCAAACCAGGTACGCCAAGAACGGAATCCGGATTCAACGCATCTGGATCTAAAAATGTGTCATCAATGCGACGGTAGATCACATCAATTCGACTCACACCTTCAACCGCCTTCATATATACGCAGTCATCTGAATCCACAAATAAGTCCGAACCCTGGACAAGCTCCGCACCGATTTGCTGGGCAAGATAGCTATGCTCAAAGTATGCAGAGTTATAAATACCTGGTGTCAATACAACAATGACAGGATGATCCACAGGCCTAGGTGACAGTGCGTTGAGCATATCCAGAAGATCCGATGCATATTGACTCACGGGAAGAATCTGATGATGCCTAAACAGCTCCGGATACACTTGCTTCATCACAGAACGATTTTCCAGCATGTAGGACACGCCACTTGGAACACGTAAATTATCCTCAAGAACGAATAACTGACCTGTGTGGTCTCGGACCAGATCAGATCCACAAATGTGGGCCCAAGTATCAAATAGTGGACGGATACCTTTGGCTAATTCGATGTAGTGTGGGCTTTCGGTGACAAGTTCCGCAGGCACAATCCCATCGTTAATAATCGATTGTTCATTGTAAACGTCATTCAAAAAGTGATTGAGCGCTTTTAACCGCTGTTTCAATCCTTTCTCTGCGTGATGCCATTCTGAAGCCCGCATCACACGAGGAACGAGGTCTAGCGGCCATGAGCGATCAATATTCAACGAGTCGGAATACACCAGAAAAGAAATACCCTGACTCTTAATTGCGGCTTCAAGTGCTACACGTTTTTCGGATAAAACTTCGGGCGAGAGGTCTTTTAAAAAGTTCAGTAAACTAT
>JAYNIS010000096.1:0-4136 GCA_038109325.1 Gammaproteobacteria bacterium
TCGAAGGCGCCGGAAAGAGCACGCAAAAAGATGCGCTGTGTCGATTGTTGGATGCTAATGGAATCCCGTACATGGAGACCCGTGAACCAGGCGGAACGCCGTATGCAGAATCAATTCGGCAGTTGTTACTCAATCATTCTCAAGACGCACCGACGGCTAAAACCGAATTACTTCTGATGTTCGCCGCGCGTGCTCAACACCTGGAGACCAAAATACTTCCAGCTCTTCAAGCCGGGACCTGGGTAGTATGCGATCGGTTTACGGATGCGACCTATGCGTATCAAGGGGGTGGTCGACAGTTACCTGTGGATTGGATTGAGACGCTGGAAACGCTCGTCCAGAGATTACAACGTCCAGATTTGACTTTGATTTTTGATGTACCAGTTGAGGTCGGACTTGCACGAGCTGGTCGTCGTGGAGCCCTGGATCGGATCGAATCAGAAGATATAGCATTCTTTGACCGCGTCAGAATGATGTATCAGAAAATTGCGAGTCGAGATACGGAGCGTGTTGTGATGTTGGATGCGTCGGCTGATGTTGAAACTGTGACTGAATCGATGATTGCATTACTGATGACACGTTGGAACTTGTCATGTCACCCTGGCTAGAGTCCTCATGGCGCCTCGTGCTCGAGGGATTGAAATCCAAAGCACCTCCGCACGCGTGGTGTATTGTTCATCCGCGTGGTGTGGTTGCATCAGAATTGACCGATCGATTGGTCCGTTTGTTGTTATGTCAAAATCCTTCCAACCATGAGTCCTGTGGTCAGTGTGTTTCATGTCGGATCGAGGAAACACATCCCGATTTGATGCTTCTCGAACCCGAAGGTGCGGCTGGCATGATCAAGGTGGATTCGGTTCGTGATTCAATTGATACCGCATATACGACAGCCTCAATGGGCGGTCGTCGCGTCGTGTTAGTGCGTCCAGCTGATTGTTTAAACCAGGCCTCAAGTAACGCCTTATTGAAGGTGGTTGAAGAGCCACCTTCTGGGACAGTCTTTGTCTTCCAAACAGCTCTTCCTGGGAAATTACTGCCGACGCTAGTCAGTCGTTTGCGGATGGTTAAAGTCCCGACGCCAACACCCGAAATCCTTGAAAAGACTGCCCAAAGCTTGGGTGTATCGCAGGATGACATGCGAGTGGCCGAGATACTCTTAGCCGAACCGATGGCTGTGAAAACAGACCCCGAGCGGTTGACGCTCGCTCGTGACCTACTGAAGGCGATGGCACGGGTTCGTAATGGGGAAGACTCCCAAGTGGTTGTGAAGTCATTCACAAAAGCGGACGCGTTAGTTGCTTCGATTGTGATGGAGCGGGTGTGCGAACAACTGATTCTAGCGCAGTTTGACGATATAGCTAACCCAGTGACTTCAACATTGGTGGCACCGTATCCGCCGGTGACGCTTCTCTATCAATTCAAAGAGCGGATCGTTGAGGTGAGAAAACAAGGGCAGGCTGGAATTGCCGTAAATGCCGGATTAGCGCTCGGATCCTTGTTCGCTGCTTGGGGATTTATTTGGACGAGAGTCCAAGGCTGAATCCTTTTTTATGCGCCGGCTGCGCTTCCGTCATGGAACGCTCGCTCACAGTCAGTCATGCTCGCGAACTGTTAATTCATTATGTTGAGTTTGGGTGTCGCCCTGCGTTGTTTATTCGAGGTCAGTTTGATGCGTCGATTCTTGGTGGAGTGCGTCCATTGATCGTTCGTGATTCATCTCTTGGAACGATTGAGACGCAGGTCCGCGTGTTTTTTTGGCACAAGCGGTGTCCCTGACACTTGATCATTTTGCGCTATTTGGCTCTCTGACAATGCTCTCAAGGCAGAATCCTCAAAATACAGGGAATTCGCTGTTACACTGTGCCCCGGAGGATTTTCATGATCGATTCGCATTGTCACCTTGATTGCATCGATGTGTCCGAGCGCGAAGGCGGTGTTCAGTCTATTTTAGATTTAGCACACGAGCATGGCGTCGATCGGATGTTATGTATTTCGATTACGCTTGGAAATGATGGCCCGAGACAGCTTGCGAAAGCCTATGCGCCTGTTTGGGCGACTGTGGGCATTCATCCGTGTCATGCGCACGAAGAACCAGGGGTGACGGTCGAGCATCTCTTGGAACTTGCCAAATCCGATTCGGTGATTGCTCTTGGTGAGACGGGTCTTGATGGATTTCATGACCCTGTCACTGACGTACAGCGTGAGAGTTTTGTGACGCATCTTGAGGCTGGTAAACAAGCTGGTTTACCAATTGTGGTGCATACACGTGATGCACGTGATGAAACGATCGAATTGATCAAAGCGCATGGTTCGACTGAGGTTGCAGGCGTCTTACATTGCTTCACTGAATCCTGGGAAATGGCTGAAAAGGCGATTGATCTGGGGTACTACATCTCTATGTCTGGGATTGTGAGCTTTCCGAAAGCGACCAATGTGCATGAGGTCTGCCGCAAAATCCCGGTGGACCGTTTGTTGATCGAGACAGACGCGCCATGGCTTGCTCCAGTTCCTTATCGTGGGAAGCCCAACGAGCCAGCCTTTGTCAGTCATGTTGCTGAAGCAGTTGCGGCACTTCGGGGTACGAGTCCTGAGGCTATCGCCGAGCAAACGACTGAGAACTTTTATCGATTATTCCGGGCTGCAAACCCGTGAGCTTATCTGAGGCCGTCTGTCTCGAACGAGAGAAACGTAAGCAGCAAGCATTTATTCGTCGTGAGCAAGATATCTTGTCTGTCTGCGAGAGCCTGATGGCTGAGAGGGGTGTTCGGCAGGTCTCAGTTGATACGATTGCAGCGCGGACAGGCATCGGTAAGGGCACGATTTATAAACATTTTGATAGCAAGCGTGACATGTTGATTACGATTGCAGAGCGTTATTTTGCGATGTTGATTGAGTTACTCGGTCGTTCAAACGACCCGGCACGTGCGGTATCTGATTGGATTGAAGCACAGTTGTATGCATCGAGACGCGCGTTACTGATCCATGAACTCGTTGATACACTCGCAGATGACTCAACCGCACTGAGTAAAATCCAAGAAGCGAAACATCAGATGCGAAAGCGGTTAGCTCAGGTCTTATCTAGATCGTCGAGCACCGGCGGCCAACCTTTTGAGAGAGCAATGTGGCTGGATGCGCTTGTTCAAGGCGCTCTGCTTGAAATGGAATCTGCTTTGAAGTTCCACTCTTTTGATGATGATGAATGGGTGGAGTCGATCACGCGCATTGTTCCGATTTTAATGAGCCAGTCGAAAAACCAATCGGAAGACCAAGGATTGACTTACCTCTAACCGAGAATCTTGAGTTGATCGTTTGTTTCGATCTTACCGTCGGTCACTGCCCGTAAGAACAAGCCACAGGTGTCCGTGTCGAATTTTTGGTTCAGTCGATCCAGAAATCCATCTGTTCGCGAACCATGCCAATCGTATTCCGTGGCTTTGCAGCGCACGATCGGTTCGATCACTTCGAATGTTGCAGATCCTATTTTCAGGGTTTTTCCCACCCATGAGAGCTCTTCGAACGGAGGCACTCCAGCTATCAATAAATTACCGCGGTAGCGTTCAGGGTAATTACTGGTTGCCGTGGCTTCAGCAATCGCTGTCACAGTCGATTGGCTCACAAGGGACGCATAGGAGTCAGGTTCGTCAGTAAAGCCCGTCTCGAGCGTCTCTAGCGTGAATTCACCGAGATCAGGGGTTAGGGAACTGATCCATTGAGTGAATTCGCCTTTATCCAAAGCATGACGAGAGATCTCGA
This sequence comes from Gammaproteobacteria bacterium, assembly GCA_038109325.1. Taxonomy (GTDB): domain Bacteria; phylum Pseudomonadota; class Gammaproteobacteria; order Pseudomonadales; family Litorivicinaceae; genus HIMB30. The sequence goes on from JAYNIS010000096.1 coordinate 3,754, forward strand.
ATGTGTTCCCGTGATAGTCAAACTGGACGATATCGGCTGTCCACTTGATGTGGATTTCTGAGCAGAGGTTGGTTTGTACAGACTGTAAAAAGTATTTCTTTGGTCGCCATCCCTCAAGATTAGATGGAATACGATCGGCGTATTGAAGTGCATGTTGTCGATCACCTGGGAGCGTCTTATGGCGGTGTACCAGGGTTTGCGCAAGTTGCTCCCCACCAAATCCTTTAATGGGGTAGCGAGTGATCGACAGGATCTGCATCAATGACTCCCAGATGGGTGTTCGCAGAGTTCCAGCAGAACCCCTTCGGTATCTTTGGGATGAACAAAGGCCACTTTGGTCCCGTGAGCGCCTTGAACCGGTGATTCATTAATCAGGGTATAGC
>JAYNIS010000097.1:0-4110 GCA_038109325.1 Gammaproteobacteria bacterium
CCAGTACCGATCTCAAGCACATGATCGGTGGGGCAAAGATGTAACTTTCGGCAAATATGATCCAATTTTTCAATGGATGCATTGTGAAGATCAGTTGTCTCATTGGAAAACAACGCTGATGAATACATGAGTGTCGGATCGAGAAAAGTCTCAAACAACTGATTGCCGAGATCGTAATGCGCTTCGATATTTTTCTTTGAACCCTTGATCGTGTTCTTATTCAGCCAATGGGCGGTAGCAAGAACTGCTCTAAACAGACGCGTCAGGCCGCTCTCCATCTGATCTGTCAGGTGACTATTAGCCACAAAAAAACGAGTGACTTGATCGAGGGAGCTGGTTACCCAATAACCGGCCATATATGCTTCGCCACTTCCAACTGAACCGCGGAACGCGACGTCGGCCCATACTTGCGGATTTAAGATCGTAATATGCGCTTCAGGCCCCGTCTCAGGCCCCTCAAATGAGAATGTGTCCTCACCATCAGCAACGGTTAAGCGACCGTAGCGGGCCTTTGAAAATGCTCTGAGTAATCCTCTGCGAGCGAGTTTTTGAGCGATTGTCAGATCCTTTGACTCTCGGACGCTTAGAGATTTCATTTCTGTTGTTGTTTGCGTCATATCGATCCTTAAGGGCGTGGGTGGTAAGTGAGACCTTTTCGCCAAAGCGCGAATGCCTCACGGTAAATTCCGCCAAGTACCAGAAATGTCTGCGGCCAAATTCCCAGAAATAAAGGCTTCAGTGACCGTCCATCATAGGGTTTTAGATCCAGTACTAGTCCTGCTTCAAACATGATTTTATTATCACTTTCGTCTTGGAGGCCCAAGTAAATTGATGCTCGACCGTCCATTGGCCATTGAACTCGAGTGATATACCGTTGAGTCATTGGGTTAAAGGGTGACACGTGGAAGGCTTTGTCGAACCAGTAGTCCTGTCCTGAGGCTACTTGCTCATATGGAACCACGTAACGGTGAATTTCATTCCAAGGTGTATTGGATACCTCGTAAATTAAAGCGGCCGGCGAATTATCTCCTTGGTGCAAGAAATACACCGACAATGGGTTAAAGCCGACGCCAAAACAGTGTGGATTCGTTAACAATTTCACGGGGCCGGAGACATCGACTGCTAAGTGTTCTCTGGCAAAGCTCCTCGCAGCGTCACCGCTTGGTCGGGTGTCATCGCAGAGGTGGCGATGGGTTTTAAAACTCAGGATTCCCAACTGATTAATATGCAACCAAGTGCTCTTAAAATCATCCAGTCGATCAAGATCAAGATATAACATGGCCGATCGATATTTGAACCGATGCTCCTTCGGAGCAAGACGCGCGTGCCATGTCGAGCCGCGAGCAGACGCGTGAAGTATTTCAGCCATCTCAGACATGGATGCCCAGCGTTTTTTTGATGGCTTCCGCTGCTTGTTCACCAGACACTACGCCGTCTTCATGGAAACCATTTCGACACCAAGCTCCTGCAAGCGTGATTCTTGATCCGGTATTCATCCCGTCAATCTGTGCTTGGATCGCGAGCGATTCGGGACCAAATTGTGGGTGGGCATAGGTCCAACGGCCGAGAATAGTGTCAGGGTTGATGTGCTTGGTGTTATTCAAAGTCACGAAGAACTGGTGAGGCCCTTTGAGGTTCTGAAGCCGTTTCATATCATAAGTCACGACAGCTCCGACCCCTTCAGGTCTTTTTTGAATTTGGTAATTCCAGCTCGCCCAAGCTTTAGTGCTTTTGGGCATTTGGGAGCGGTCAGTGTGCAGAACGACTTCATTATCAGCATAGGGTATGCCTTGAAGAAGGGATTTAAGCGTAGTCTCTGAATCGTCAAGCAAGGCGAGTGATTGGTCGCTGTGCGATGCAAGCACAACAGCATCGAAAAACTCTCTGCTCTCATTCGTTACAACTTCGACGCCTTGGGACGTATTTCGAATCGATACCACCTGTCTATTGAGGCGAATACGGTCGCGAAAACCTTCTATTAATGGAGCTACATAGCTTCGTGACCCCCCTGGTAATGTGTACCACTGTGGTCGGTCAGTGACTGAAAGCAGTCCGTGATTTTTGAAGAAACGTATGAAAAATAAGGCAGGCATTTGGTTCACATCATTGAGGTCTGAAGACCAGATTGCCGCCGCCATTGGTAGTAAATAATGTGAATAAAATAAATCACATAGCGATAATTTCTTGAGATAGTGTTCAAGCGTTATTGAAGCATCAATCCGATCCTGGGCCAGATCATCAATCGCAGTTTTATTGAACTTCACGATATCCAATAGGAATCGATAATAGCTCGGTGAGAAGAGGCGATGGCGTTGCGCGAATAGAGTGGACAAGTTGGTTCCGGCATACTCAATTCCAGTCGTCTCTGACATCACGCTGAAACTCATGTCAGTGCCTTGATGCGATAAACCAAGTTCACTCAACAGATTCAGAAACCGTGGGTATGTCCATTCGTTAAAGACGATGAATCCTGTATCGACTGCATAGGTTTGACTATCAAGGGTCACATCGACGGTGTGGGTATGACCACCAATCCAATCGTTTTTCTCAAAAACAGTGATCTCGACATCTTTTTGTAGTCTGTATGCCGCTGTAAGGCCCGAGATTCCTGAGCCGATAATGGCGACGCGTGGTTGAGTTTGGCTATTCATGATTTGAGGTCCTTGAAAGCATCAATCGCGCGTTGCCGTGATGATTTAAGATCGACGATAGGCCCGACATACCCATGAGGAACTGATGCAAGCCATGGTGAATGACGCTTTGATTTGGGTAGGCTTGATAACTCAGGAATATAGCGACAAATGTAATCACCCTCTGAATCATGGGTCTCACCTTGACTCACCGGATTAAATACGCGGAAGTAGGGCGCCGCATCAGTGCCGGTCGATGCGCTCCATTGCCACCCGCCATTATTCGCCCCAAGGTCCGAATCAACGAGATATCGCATGAAGTGGGCTTCACCAATGCGCCAGTCACAGAGTAAATTTTTAGTCAGAAACTGTGCAACGATCATCCGGACGCGGTTATGCATCCATCCAGTTGCTGTCAGTTCTCGCATTCCCGCATCGACAATAGGGATTCCTGTGAGTCCGTTTTTCCATGCTTCAATTTCAGTCTCGTTATTCCGCCATTGCAACGCTTCTGTCTCGGGGCGGAATGCTTTGTTTTTCGAAAGCCTAGGGAAGCCGACCAATAGGTGTTGATAAAAATCACGCCAGATAAGCTCGTTGATCCAAGCAAAGGCACCCTCTGGAAAATCCGAAATAGGTCGTCTCATTGCGTCTTCGGCGGCCTTGATACACTGTCTTGGTGACAAAAGCCCTCGTGCGAGAGCCGCTGACAGACGACTTGTTCCTCGGATTGAAGGTTGATTACGCGAGGCGTCATACCGTGTGAGCTTTGTTTCGATAAAAGCGTCTAAATCATCTAGGGCCTGCCGTTCATTAGTTGCAAAGGCGGTCAAATCAGATTCGGGTGATTCAACTAGGCTCATCCATGATACAGGTGTTGTTTTAGGCCTTTTCGATTCGGGTAGTTGATAGGGCGCGTGATTATTTTCCTGATACACAGCCAGCCATCTTTTCTTGAACGGGCTAAATACGGAGTAGTAACGGTCGTCACCAGTTAACACGGTACTCGGCTGTAAGATAACGCGATCCACAAAGCTATGTACGCTGACATGATTCAGTTCTGCTGCGATTTGGTGATCGCGCATGCGCTCGTTCCATTGATATTCCTGATTGAAATATAAATCCGTAACGCGCTCACGCCGGCAATAATCAGTGATCCAGCGGATTTGACTTGCGTAATCCGAGAGTCGGATGACCTGAAACTGTATGCCGCGTTGGGCGAGTTCATGAGCGAGACTTTTGAGAAGTTGTTCTGTGTAGTAAAGCCGATTTGCTCCGTACCCAAACGTTGCCCACTCGTCGTCTGCGGTTAGAAATACGGTCGTGATTTGAGTGGTTGGGTCACAATGCAAAGCAGCGCTCACCGCCGCATTATCGTTGACGCGCAGGTCATCACGGAACCAGAGTAGACGATGTTGCATAATTCTCCCCAACCGCTTCTTGCACAGAATGTGTTGCCATCGTCCGAGCCGGCAATATG
>JAYNIS010000098.1:0-4073 GCA_038109325.1 Gammaproteobacteria bacterium
AGGCCGGGTTTATTATGGCCGTGTTCATGCACCTGATGTGGGAACGGATGGCGTTAATAGGTACCGTTCTGGGTCCTCCGTTGGCGCTATTGTTCTTGATCGGGTTTATGATCTCCGAGGGCTACCATGTCTTTGATGCGAGGGTCGACTACTTCGGGCAACCTGAGGCAGCGACTCGGATTCATGTGTCTGATGTGCTAGGGACGAAGCACTAGCGAGTGTAATGAGTTCGACAGAGGCTCCTCGGTCAGTGCTGCGCCATTAGCCTAAGATGGGTGAAAGCCAGCGTGTGTTCTCAGAGATGTCTTCGTGCCTTGATTCTGAGTAGGCGGCGAGCTGATCTTTTCCGATTTGGCCCAGGTTGAAGTAGCGCGCGTCTGGGTGCGCAAAATAGAACCCACTGACGGAAGACGTTGGCCACATCGCTAGACTGTCGGTCAGCGAGATCCCTGTCGCTGACTCGACATCGAGAAGTGTCCACAGCGACCGTTTTTCGCGGTGGTCAGGGCACGACGGGTACCCCGGTGCTGGTCGGATTCCTCGGTATTTTTCTCGGATCAGTTCATCGTTGGACAATGACTCATCGGGTGCATAACCCCAAAACTCGGTCCGGATTCTGCGATGTAAATGTTCCGCAAAACTTTCAGCGAATCGGTCTGCGAGTGCTTTCAGGAGGATCGCTTGATAGTCGTCATGCGCGTCTTCGAAAGCTTTGACGTGCGCATCAATTCCATGACCTGTGGTCACGGCAAAAGCGCCAATGTAGTCCACTTGACCGGACTCTTTTGGTGCGATGAAGTCACTTAAGCAGAGCTGAGGCTTACCATCTGGCATCGGTCGTTGTTGTCTCAACCAATGGGTTCTCAGTAATTCACGTTCATGATTTTCAGGATCTAAAATTACGATACTGTTACCTTCAGAGTATGCTGGGAAGCATCCGGCGACCGCGTCGGCTCGCAACCATTTTTCATCAATGATTTTCTCGAGCATCGCTTGCGCGTCGTTGTATAACTTCCGTGCCTCTGGCCCTTTTCGGGGGTCGTTTAAAATGTCTGGGAATTTTCCATTGAATTCCCATGCGTTGAAGAATGGCATCCAATCAATCGTGTCTAATAACGCATCCAGCGGATAATCATTCAACACAACGCGTCCAATTGAGTTTGGTGTCACGATCGTTGTTGCATCAAATTGAAGCTCAGGACGACGTGAGTTCGCGTCAGTAATCGAGAGTAGTTTCTTTGGTGCTTTGCCGGCATGCGCTTTGCGTTTCGCATCGTGATCGGCAGCGATTTCCTGATGGTAGGTCTCACGCTCATCGCTCAACAATTTTGAAGCGACACCAACAGCACGTGATGCGTCTTTGACGTAAAGAACCGGTCCCGAGTAAGCGGGATCAATTTTCACCGATGTGTGTGCCGGAGAGGTGGTTGCTCCACCAATCAACAATGGGCAAGTGAAGCCCTGGCGTTCCATTTCGGAGGCAACGGTCACCATCTCATCCAAGGATGGCGTGATTAAGCCAGACAGACCGATGATATCTGCATTGTGTTCGCGCGCTGCATCGAGAATTGTTTGGGTTGGGACCATGACTCCTAAGTCGATCACTTTAAAGTTATTGCACTGTAAAACGACACCCACAATATTCTTCCCGATATCGTGAACGTCCCCTTTGACAGTCGCCATGATGATCACACCATGCTCTTGGCTTGTGTCTCCAGCGGCTTCTTTCTCTTCCTCAATAAATGGAATGAGATGCGCGACGGCTTTTTTCATCACGCGGGCTGATTTCACAACCTGTGGCAAGAACATTTTACCTGCGCCAAAGAGGTCGCCGACTGTGTTCATGCCGTCCATGAGCGGCCCTTCAATAACAGACAGCGGGCGGGGTGCTTTGAGACGTGCTTCTTCGGTATCTTCAACCACATGGGTATCGATCCCCTTGATCAGCGCATACGCTAATCGTTCTTCACAGGCACCGTTGCGCCACTCAGCGACTGTGGTGTCGTCCTCTTCTTTATCGACATTGTATTTTGGGGCGACATCAACAAGACGCTCTGTTGCGTCATCTCGACGGTTTAAGATGACATCTTCAACGAGCTCTCGAAGCTCTGTATCGATATCTTCATAAATAGCTAACTGACCTGCATTAACGATACCCATCGAGAGGCCTTCGCGAATCGCGTGGAATAAGAACACCGAGTGCATGGCCTCACGCACAGGGTTATTTCCGCGGAAAGAGAACGAGACATTCGAGATGCCGCCAGAGATGTAACTGTGTGGACAATGGTCAGTAATGTCTTTACATGCCTGAATAAAATCGAGCGCATAGTTGTTGTGTTCCTCGATACCCGTCGCGACAGCAAACACGTTGGGGTCGAATACAATATCTTCAGGGGGGAAGCCAATGACCTCTGTTAAAAGCTTGTATGAGCGCTGGCAAATTTCGAGTTTGCGTTCGCGTGTATCTGCTTGCCCTGTTTCATCGAAAGCCATGACAACGACGGCAAATCCATACTGCCGAATTTTGCGAGCTTGCTCTAAGAAATTCGCTTCACCCTCTTTTAATGAGATGGAGTTGATAATTCCCTTACCCTGAACGCACTGCATGCCAGCCTCAAGAATGTCCCATTTTGATGAGTCAATCATCACAGGAACTCTCGAGATATCTGGCTCTGATGCGATCAGGTTTAAGAAAGTGACCATCGCTGACTTGGAGTCCAGCATGCCCTCATCCATGTTGATATCGATGACCTGGGCGCCGTTTTCTACCTGCTGGCGAGCGACTGCAAGAGCTTCGTCAAATTCGCCGTTGAGAATGAGGCGTTTGAACATCGCTGAACCCGTGACGTTGGTTCGTTCGCCCACGTTCACAAAGCCGGTCGTTTCGTCAGCAATAAAGGGTTCGAGTCCAGATAGGCGCATGACAGGCGCTTTCGTCGGAACTTGACGCGGCTTGAGACTTGCGACTTTTTCTGCGATCAAACGGATGTGTTCTGGGGTAGTTCCACAACAACCACCGATAATGTTTACGAGACCTGCTTGCCCGTATTCAGCGACGATTTCAGACATCTCGGCCGCGTCCAAATCATATTCACCAAATTGGTTGGGAAGCCCCGCGTTTGGATGAGCGGAAACAAACGTGTCGGCAACGCGAGACAGGTCTGACAAGAATGGGCGGAGCTCTTTGGGACCAAGCGCACAATTCAACCCTATTGTCAGTGGTTTGGCATGACGGACCGAGAACCAAAACGCTTCCGTTGTTTGACCCGATAGGGTTCGGCCTGATGCATCAGTGATCGTTCCTGAGATCATGATGCGAATTTGGATTCCGGTCTCGCGAGCAACTTCGTCAATCGCGAATAATGCGGCTTTTGCGTTAAGGGTATCGAAAATGGTTTCGACCAAAATGAGGTCGGCACCACCTTCTAGGAGCGCCCGTGTTGCATCTGTGTACGTGTCGACCAGTTGATTGAATGTGATATTACGCGCACCTGGATCATTGACGTCAGGGCTAATGGAGCACGTTCTGTTGGTCGGTCCTAAAACACCTGCGACCAAGACAGGTCTGTCATAGGAGTCTGCGACTGAGCGTGCGAGTTTCGCAGCCTCGCGGTTCAATTCGCTGACCAGATCCTCCATTGCATAATCCGCCATGGATGGTCGGTTTGCGTTAAAGGTATTGGTCTCAACGATGCTTGCGCCTGCATCGACATAGGCTCTGTGGATCGATGCGATGAGTTCGGGCTGGGTCAGCGTCAGAAGATCATTATTTCCCTTCAAGTCCTGTGGGAAATCTTTAAATCGTTCGCCACGGTAATCACTTTCACCAAGGCCTGCGCCTTGGATCATGGTGCCCATACCGCCATCGAGAATGACAATAGACTCTGTCAGTGTGGATTCAAGCCACTGGATGCGCTCATCGCGTGTCATGCTTAACCTCGAACTCCTAACGCGTGGCAGACTGCAAAGCTCAGATCTGCGCGATTCAGTGTGTAGAAATGGAAGTCTTCAACGCCCTCTCGGCCAAGATCTTCTGCTTGTGAAACAGCCGCATGTGCTGCGATCAACTGGCG
>JAYNIS010000099.1:0-4052 GCA_038109325.1 Gammaproteobacteria bacterium
TTGTTAGCAGCCGCAGGATGCTTGACCATTATTCCTGGTGCGATCGTGATTTACTTCGTGCGTAACCATATTGCGAAGGGCTTCGCCCTAGGGAGAGTGTGATGTTGGATTGGATGGCATGGACAATCCCGACGGCACTGGTGTTTGTATTTGTTTTCGGATGCATTGGATTACTTGCATTTCTAGAAGTCAAAACGCCAGGTGGCGACCCTCGACACGGTGTTTTAGGAATTGAAACGACGCGTGGTGACCGCTTATTTATTTCAATTCTCGGCTCTGTCTTCATTATGCTGGCATGGTTGGGTTTATACGGAACGCCCTTGTGGGGCGGCCTGGGCATTGCGATCGTTTGGTGGATCTTTGTTTGGAAGAAGGTGTGATGAGCCAATTTGTTCTGGCGATTGATCAGGGTACGACGTCGAGTCGAGCGATTATTTTTGATCAGAATTTGAAGCCTGTTGCGACAGGACAGCAAGAGTTTCGGCAGATTTTTCCAGATTCTGGTTGGGTTGAGCATGATCCCGAAGAGATCTGGGCTTCAACAGCTGCAGTCTGTCGCCAGGCGATGGAACACGCCAAAATTTCGGCAGCGCAAATTGCATCGATTGGTATTACGAATCAGCGTGAAACTACAGTCGTTTGGGATAAAGAGACGGGTGAGCCAGTTTATAACGCGATTGTTTGGCAGGATCGTCGGACTGCCGATCTATGCCAGAAACTGCGTGCAGATCGTCATGAGGCAATGATTGCTGAGAAAACGGGCTTGTTGTTGGACCCTTATTTTTCAGGAACGAAACTCGCCTGGATCCTTGATCATGTTGACGGTGCTCGCGCTCGAGCGGAGCGCGGTGAGCTCTTATTTGGAACCATTGATACCTTCTTGATATGGCGCCTGACCAACGGTGCTGTGCACGCCACAGACGCCACGAATGCTTCGCGAACGTTGTTATTTAATATTCGTACTGGCGAGTGGGATGATGAGTTACTTCAGCTGTTGAATGTGCCTCGTTCCGTGCTACCTGAAGTGAAAGATTGTGCGGCTGATTATGGGCAAACGCGAGCTGATCTATTCGGTGCGCCGATTTCGATCAATGGTGTGGCGGGCGATCAGCAGGCAGCAGCGATTGGTCAATCCTGTTTTACTCCTGGAATGTTGAAGGCCACGTATGGAACCGGTTGTTTTGCGTTGTTGAATACCGGAACGACCTGCGTGCAAAGTCAGCATCGCCTACTTTCAACCGTTGCCTACCAACTCAATGGCGAAATGACTTATGCGCTTGAAGGCTCAATTTTTGTCGCCGGTGCGGTTGTGCAATGGCTACGGGATGGATTGAAAGTGATCCGTCATGCGTCCGAAACAGAGGCGCTTGCAAGTCAAGCGAAATCTGACACGCGTGTGTATCTTGTTCCTGCGTTCACGGGCCTTGGTGCACCTTATTGGGACAGTGAATGTCGTGGTGCGTTGTTCGGACTCACGAGAGATACTGGGTTTGCTGAAGTCGCTCGCGCGGCACTCCGCTCTGTTGCATACCAGACCCGTGATCTCTATGAAGCGATGCGATCCGATTGGGAAGAGGCGTCAGGTGACCAGTCTAGCGAGGCGGTGCTCCGCGTCGATGGTGGCATGGTAGCCAACGATTGGATGGTTCAATCGTTGTCGGATATTTTGCAAGCACCAGTCGATCGACCAGAGGTGATCGAGACGACCGCGCTCGGTGCTGCCTGGCTTGCTGGCATGCATGTCGGTCTATATCCAGATCACGAAGGCTTTGCGAAGACATGGGCACTGGACCGTCATTTTGAGGCCGAGATGAGTCAGGAGGCAGCAGATGATCGTTATGCGGGATGGCGAGATGCTGTCAGTCGGGTATTGACAGATCGTGGAGACGTAAATTGTTCCGACGCTACGTGAGCGACTTCTCAAACACTTGGTAGTGGCCTGTCGTGAATCCCTGATTCAGATAGGTCGAGTGCGCTTTGTGATTTGTCGCATCTGCATAGAGCCTCAACTCAACCACTAAAAGATCTCGCGCCTCACGGGTGACGTGATCTAAAAGCGCCTTAAACACGCCTTGTCGGCGCGCGTCTGGCCACACGTAGACACTTTGGATCCACCAAATTTGGCCGTTGCGCCAGTCGGACCACTCGTAGGTGACTAGGATCTGCCCAACGACCTGCTTTTCAAGGCATGCAACCCAGTAGATCCCTTTGTTTTGGTCGTCCAGTATCGCCGCGATTCCCGGGCGTAGCTTGGCTTCTGATAGCTCCAACCCTTCGGTTTCTTTTGCGATCGATCGATTACCATCAACGAGGTATGAGAGGTCATCAATTGTGGCACGGCGGCAGTCAATCATGTTGCGGTTGCTCAAAAGTTGTACACTATCGTAAACGGAGACCAGTATGGCCAAGAATGGGCAAACCCTCAAACTCGAGCATCATGTGTTTGAGCCGAAAATACACGAAGACTTGCCTGACATCGTCATGCTGCATGGGATTTGTGCAGGTGCATGGGTATTCCCCCTTGCATTTATAGAGCCGCTGCTGGATCAGGGGTATCGGGTCCATACGGTGTCATATCGTGGTCATGGTGAGAGTGAAGGTCGTGATCGAATCAATCATTGGCGCCTCAGTGACTATGTGAGTGACGTGATGTCTATTCTTGGGGAGCTTCCTGAACCAGCGATTGTGATCGGGCATTCGCTCGGAACTGCGATCGCGCAAATACTCGTTCGTGACAACTATCCATTGGCTGGAGTTGTTTTGATGAGTCCGGTTCCACCGAGAGGGTTGTCGAGCATTTCGTTGAGGATGTTGTGGTCAGATCCGATCGCCTATCAACAATTGGCCCTTGCGTTAACTATTGGTGTACATCATGTGTCAGAGCGTGTGGGTGCGCGTTTGTTATTTTCCAAATCTGAGATCACTGATGAAGTGCGTTGGTTTTTTAGTCAATGCTGTGACGAGTCGCCGTGGCTTGCGTTGGATTTGCAAGGAATGCCAAGAATCGCGCCGTCTACCTATGATCGGGACTCGATGCCGCCTGTGCTTGTTGTGAGCGGACAAGATGATCGATTGATCCGTCCAGGTGATGCCAGTGAGGCGGGGCATTTTTACCAGACCGATGTCCATTGGGTGCCCGGTGGATCGCATATGTTGATGTATGACGTGGCAGCGGATGAGGTGTCAGGTTGGATTGGTAATCAGCTAAAACGCATATTAAAACAACGATCTAGAACTGTTGGTTAGGTTGCATCCAGCTTTATATAACGAAATATCATTTGTATAGATTCGTTTGTTATATAAAATGACTTGAGTAAATTGGTTGTGCTTAGGCACGTTTGTTGTTGGGGACCGATTCACGGTGTTCGTTTGAAGCCATCGTTCTAGGGATTGCCGACGGTTTCAGGGTCACCATGCCCTGTCCAGTTTTCTTGGACTTTCAAGGCGGCCTTCGGGCCGCCTTTTCTTTATTTAGACCCGTTCCACAAATTCCCAGGTGTTGCCGACAAGGTCTTTGACCAAGACGCAGTGTCCGAATGACTCGGTACGTGGGCCATCAATAATGTCAACGTGATTGTCTGCGAACCGTACGAGATTTGTTTCTAGGTTATCAGTATCAATAAAGACGAGGACCCGCTGTCCTGCTTGGCGTCCGACAAGATCTTCATCACCTATTTTTGGTGTAGCGAGATTGAAAGTGACCTCTTGATCTGATGTTGCGATGCGGACTATCCGTTTGCTCTCTGAAATTTGGCTATCCTCAATCAACGTGAGGGCAAATGCATTGGTGTAAAAACGAATGGCGCTGTCAAGATCATCGACAAGTAGAGTGATTCGGTTGGTGCGCATTTATGATTCCCGTTAGAGGCCAAGAATTCGCTGTATTTTATCCTGATTCCTGCGCGCTCTATTTTATATTAATCATTTACTTTAACTATTATAATCTAATTTTTAATTACAAATTAAAATTAATTCAGACCATAATTTGCGTGAGAAGGGTATTTTTGTCCAAAAAAAACTCATGTTATAATGGAAATATAGGACACATAGCC
>JAYNIS010000100.1:0-4040 GCA_038109325.1 Gammaproteobacteria bacterium
TCCCACTTGTCGACAGGAAACTCATCAACTGAGGCTGTGAACTGCATTCCAGCGTTATTGACGAGTACGCTAATCGGCCCGCTCGATTCAATAATCTCGGTTAATGCGACATCAATCGCTTTGGGTTGCGTTAGATCGGTTCCGATGTACAGGGGAGAATGCGAGCTTAAAGCACCGACATCAGCGAGTGCCTGATCGATTACGTCAGGCTCACCAAACCCGTTCAGGATGAGATGATAACCAGCCTCAGCCAAGGACTTTGCTATCCCCAGACCAATCCCGCTTGTGCTGCCGGTAACGAGTGCGAGTCGCGCCATATTAATCCTTGCCAGATTTCACCAGTATTGTGCGCTTGTATTATTAAAAAACGTATTACAACTTAAGTGATTGTCAATTATGTCTCTAGGGCACCGCTTTCTGCTTCTTGAATACGCCTCTCGAATTCCCTCAAACGCTTATAGACACTGAGTAACTCAATGATAGTCGGCCAAGCTTTCAGCAAATACTGCATAGAACCCTCGACCCGACCAAATGCCCTGATTATTTGCTGCATAACCCCGAGAGTCACGACCCCTGTCACGATCGCGGGCGCCAATAAGACATACGCGCTCAGAACATTTGCTTGCAGGTAGGCGATTCGACCGATGTTGAAATACAAATACCGAAGGTAACTTAGGTAATGAATACTTCGGACATCTTCAAACAATTCGCCGATGGTTTTCGGTCTGATGGTCTGATCATCCTCAGCTATTACCAAGATCTTTCGGTATGCAGCCTCTTTTTTTTGCAGATCATATTCGATACCAACCAGTCGCAGAAACCAACCCAAGCCTATTAGGAACAGCGTACCGCCGATACTCCAAATAAGAGCACCAGTCAGGAGACCATACTGCCAGTCTCCGAAAAAGAAGATTGGTATTCCCATAGATAGACCGAACAATATGGGTACGAACTGTATCAGAACCATCACGGCCTCTATAAGACTGGTCCCTAGCTGTTCCATGATTCGGGAGAATTTAATCGTGTCCTCTTGTACCCGCTGCGCCGCTCCCTCGATCGTTCTGGCTTGATCGTAGACAGCGTGATACCACTCGACCATAGAGGCTCTCCAGCGGAACAAGTAGTGAGACGTGAAGTAACTCACAACAACTGCGATCGCGACATAGATACCGGCCAGATAGATGAAACTAAACAAAGACGCCCAATATTCTTCGATCGTGATCGCGTTCGGAGTCGCGAGAGCTTTCTGAATCATGTCATAAAACTCACCAAACCAATTATTGATTTCGACGTCGATTTTTACTTGCACCCAGAGCGACGACAATATGAGTAACGAGCCTAACCAAGCCCATAAAATCCACTTTCGATCAAAGAAAAATCTGAACATCGTTATGACCTTTTTGATAAAGACGTATGCAGCGAGCGGTCAGTGTATTCTGGATTTATTAATATGTGCGTTTTTTTTAGGCGCTCTTTGTTATTGCATCAATATTTGCAAAACTATGGTGTCAACCCAATCAAGGATGCAATGTTGCAAGCGCTCGAACTCTTTGATGATATTCCTCACACCGAACACGCGGTGAGCTTGTTTAATCAGGATTTTCGGCATGCGGGACAAACTGATGAGTTGACCATCTACCAAGCTGAATATGCACTGAAGTCACCTGATCTGGAGTGCTTACACTGTCTCCTCGCTGATCAACTTGTTGGTGAGGATGATGAGACCCCGTGGCTCAGCGCGCCTGTGATGGCTGCATACGTGTCTCTGGCCGAGCGCGAGGATGGTGTTCCTGTCCGGCTGGATGATGCGATTTGCATTCTTGAGAATCGACAAAAGCTATATTTGGTTCGAATGATTTTGCGTCAGGCGACACTAGAGCCTTGGAGTGAAGATGCTGACCTGAGCATTACAATCTACCGAGCTGAGTCACAAGACGGTTTACATCAAGCTTTTTATGACCAAGTGGCAAATGAGGCGCATGATGCCATGGCTGCCTGTCTCTACTGGCATGGTCAAATGGATATCGAAGACGAAGCGGTTCGTGAGAACCATCAAATTGCGGTCGAAGCGCTGCAAACCGTTGTTCGCGATTTAATCGAAGAGTTCAATCAGCAGATGCCGGAAGGATTAGTCGCAAATCTAGAACAAGCCGGAATGTTCGATGAGGATTACGAAGACGAATTGGAAGAAGCTGAAGATGACGATAGCTCGTCTGAATCAGGGGCCCCGATTATTCACTGAGGCAACTTGTGAAAGACCAACTTAGCATCCTATCTAGCGAATGGAATCAATCACTTAAGACGCTTTTTGATAATGATCCCGACCGCGGTGCACGGTACGTTGCAGAGGGCGCTGGACTTCGTCTTGATTACTCAAAGCATTGGATCGACCAATCCATTATGGATGGGTTATTTGAGTTATTGAGCGAATGCGACTTTCACAATATGCGCCAGCAACTATTTGATGGAGCGAAAATCAATTTCACCGAAAATCGTTCGGTTTTTCATCCCGCCTTACGAGCTAACTCGACAGATGAGTTTTTGATCGATGGTGTTTCTGTTGTGGCCGATGTGCTCAAAGCGCGCGGACATGCGTATGCGTTTGCTGAAGACGTTCGATCTGGAGCTGTAAAAGGTGCCTCCGGAAAGACATTCACCGATGTCGTGAATATCGGTATTGGGGGATCTGATCTCGGGCCTCTGATGGTGAGTGAGGCGTTAAAGCCATTAATCGATGGGCCGAAGCCACACTATGTCTCTAACGTTGACGGTGCCCACCTACACGATACCTTGTGTGATCTTGATCCGGAAACAACCTTATTTTTAATTGCATCCAAAACGTTCACCACTCAAGAGACGATGCACAACGCGGAAAAAGCTCAACAATGGATAGCGGAAGCATTGGGACTTGACGCAATACCTGATCATTTTGCTGCCTTGTCAACGAATGCAGAGGCTGTCAAAGCATTTGGTATCCATGAACAGCGAATGTTCGGCTTTTGGGACTGGGTTGGGGGGCGCTATTCAGTGTGGTCAACCATCGGGCTGTCGTTAATGATCTCGCTCGGACCTGATGTGTTTGATCGACTCCTCAATGGTGCGCGCGAGATGGATGGCCACTTTAAAGAGGCTCCACCTGAAGCCAATATTCCGGTACTGATGGCCCTGCTCGGAGTCTGGTATCGAAATGGTTTCGGTCTAGATACCTTGGCTGTACTCCCTTATGAGCAGCGTTTGCATCGTTTTTCTGCCTATTTGCAGCAGATGGAGATGGAGTCGAACGGTAAGCGGGTTGATCGAAATGGTCAGCCAGTCGCCTACGAAACCAGTCCTGTGATTTGGGGTGAGCCTGGGACCAACGGACAACATGCATTTTTTCAATTACTGCATCAGGGAACGCTCATTTGCCCGATTGATTTCATTATGAGTGCCAACCCAGTCAACACTGATAGAGAATCGCATCTATTATTGAATGCCAATTGTCTTGCGCAATCTGAATCGCTTGCGTTCGGTAAGGGATTTGATGAGGTTTATCAAGAGATGATCGGGCAAGGCTTTTCTGAACCCGACGCCAGACGATTGGCGCCACATCGCACGTTTCCCGGTAATCGTCCGAGTTCCACGATGATGATGAAGCAACTCACGCCCGAGGCGCTCGGTGCGTTGATAGCAGCCTATGAGCACAAAGTGTTCACTCAAGGTGTGATTTGGAACATTAACTCATACGATCAGTGGGGCGTGGAGCTCGGTAAAGCGCAGTGCAACGCGCTACGTCCAAGCTTTATTTCTGGAGACGCGACCGAGTTTTCATCGTCAACTCAAGAGACATTGCGGTGGCTTTTAAAAAACACACATTGACTTCAGGCGAGATCAGCCGTGTGATCGAGATGGCGTGGGAAGATCGTACTCCGTTTGAGGCGATTGAAGCGTCGTTTGGTTTGAAGGAGTCTGATGTGATCGAACTAATGCGTCGTGAAATGAAACTCTCAAGCTTTAAGTTATGGCGCGAACGTGTCACTGGCCGCAAGACAAAGCATGTT
>JAYNIS010000101.1:0-3989 GCA_038109325.1 Gammaproteobacteria bacterium
TCACCATGTCACGGACTTGGGCGAGCTTCTCAGCTTTCAGACGCTTTGCTTCACGCTCAAAGGCCAGTACTTGATCACGCGTCTTTTTCTCATCGCGTGCTTTTTGCTGGGCCTCTTGGAGGCTTTCCTGAACTCCAGGTCCCTTAGGCTGTTTTGACTCTACCCGCTGCTGATGCTTGGCCTGCTTCGCTTTCTTCTTATTGGTGACACCCAGAGCAAGAAGTTGGTCTTGAAGCGATTTACTCATGTGGATAGTCCTCATAGTAGGACTCAGCCAAATCTTCAAACCGCGTGTACTGACCTAGGAATGCCAGACGCAACTTGCCGATAGGGCCATTACGCTGTTTACCAATAATGATTTCAGCAATACCTTTTTCTTCGGTGTTCTCGTTATAGACCTCGTCACGATAAATGAAGCAGATCACATCTGCATCCTGCTCGATCGCACCAGATTCACGTAAATCGGACATCACAGGACGTTTGTTTGGCCGTTGCTCCAGTGAGCGGTTCAACTGAGATAGAGCAACCACTGGGCAGTTTAATTCTTTCGCCAGAGCTTTTAGGGAGCGTGAGATTTCCGAAATCTCGCCGGCACGGTTTTCACTACCACCTGAAACCTGCATCAACTGAAGGTAATCGATCATGATCATGCCCAAGCCCTCAGGATGCTGACGTGCTATGCGCCGAGCACGAGTACGGAGCTCCGTTGGCGTGAGCGCCGGAGTGTCATCAATGTATAAAGGTTTCTCATTGAGCAAACTGAACGCCGAGGTCAGACGAGGCCAATCTTCATCACTGAGTTTACCAGTCCGAACCTTCGTCTGATCAATACGACCGAGGGATGAAAGCATTCGCATAACGATCGACTCACCTGACATTTCCATTGAAAACACCAGCGTTGGTTTCTCTGACTTGATCACACAGGATTCAACCAAACACATCGCAAAGGTGGTTTTACCCATCGATGGGCGGCCAGCGATAATCACCAAATCAGACTGCTGCAAACCTGCCGTCATCTGATCGAGCTTTTTGAACCCGGTTGAGACACCTGTAATTTCCGAATCTGACGCATACAGCTCATCAATCTTCTTTAGCGCCACTTTTAGATAGTGATTGACCGCTTCTGGACCACCTCGCGAAGGGCGCTCTTCACTAATTTTGAAAACTTTGGATTCTGCTTCATCGAGAATTTCGCTAACGCTTCGGCCCGCCGGTTTTCTCGCGTTCTCCGACATTTCACCAGCCACACGGATCAACTGCCGAAGGACCGCACGATCACGAATAATTTCCGCATAGGCTGTGACATTGCTGGCACTTGATGCGCTCGCTGCCAGTTCCGACAAATAAGCAACGCCACCGGCATTATCGGCCTCATCCATCACATCAAGTTGCTCGGAGATCGTAAGCACATCCAACGGACGATTTCGCTCGGCAACCTTAAACATGGCTTCGAAAATGAGTCGGTGTTCAGGAAGATAAAAGTCCTCTTTGGTCACCATCCCAACAACTTGATCCCACGTCTGCGCATCAAGCAATAAGCCGCCAAGCAGAGACTGCTCAGCTTCTCTCGAATGCGGAGGGGTTTTTAACTGTTCTAAAGCTGAATCGTCGGCTGCCATACTTTCTCCATGAAGGCCCTGCATCATACTCAGTGAAGAGGGCTTCGACCAACCTCTCTCATCAAAGTTGCCAATCGATCCTCAGAGATTCTGACTGTTAACTGAGTTTCACCACGCTCAGTCGTCGATTCTGATAACACATCAGCCTCCTGATACAGCTTCGCACGAAGCTTTCCTTCAGAGGGCTGCAAAACCAACTCATGTTCTTCTGGCGCCTGTCCAATTGCCTCGGCGAGTGCCAGACCCAAGTCTTCGAGACCTGCGCCACTGTTTGCCGAAACCCAAACTCGACCCGCTTCGTCACGACCAGGTGTTACTTCTGGACGCATGTCTACTTTATTCATCACAACGACTCGAGGAACTTCATGCGCACCAATTTCGTGTAAAACCTCAAGAACAGCCTGTTCCTGCATCAATCGGTCGGGGTGTGCACCATCCTGAACGAACATCAAAACATCCGCTTCGGCAGCCTCTTCAAGTGTCGCCCTAAATGCATCAACCAAGGCATGCGGGAGATTTTGAACAAACCCGACTGTGTCGGCCAAAATAGTAACCGCACCGCCGGGTAAGGTGATCTTACGCAGTGTCGGATCTAGGGTCGCAAACAATTGATCTGCCGCGTAGATGTGAGCCTCAGTCAGTCGATTAAACAAGGTCGACTTTCCAGCATTCGTGTACCCGACAAGAGCCACCGTTGGAATCGCATTTCTACGACGCGCTCTTCGACCTTGATCTCGCGTCTTACGAACTTTCTCCAATCGACCCTTGAGGGAATTCATGCGCACCGCGATCAGACGACGGTCGGTTTCGAGCTGGGTCTCACCAGGGCCTCGCAAACCAATACCACCCTTTTGCCGCTCAAGGTGAGTCCATCCACGAATCAATCGAGTTCTAATGTGATCCAGTTGGGCAAGCTCAACCTGCAGCTTTCCCTCAAAGGTTTTTGCGCGACTGGCAAAAATATCGAGAATCAGTCCCGATCGGTCGATCACTCGGGCTTTGACTTGTTTCTCGAGATTACGTTCTTGGCTAGGCGACAGATGACCATCGAAAATGACTAAATCAGCTTCGGCTGCCTGAACAAGCGCCGCCAGTTCCTCAACCTTACCAACACCAATGTAATTTGCCGGACTCGGTCTTTGTCGCTGCGCGCTCAGTTCACCGACAACTTCTGCGCCAGCAGAAGTAACTAAAGAAAAAAATTCGTCTACATCAGGAGTGTAGTAAGGCTCTCGAATAGTCACTGAGCAAATAATGGCTCGCTCACCGCCAGTTTCGCGCTCAAAGAACACGATCAAGTACTCCAGACAACCAAGTCTTTGCTTTTTCTACAGGTATCGAATTGGATACCTCGATAAATGTATTTGTGTCAGCCCGCCATGATCGAAGCCATGTCAGCTGTCTCTTTGCCAGCTGTCTGGTCGATGCTTTCGCCTGATCTTTCATTTCATTTTCTGAAAGATCTCCATCAAGGTATTGCCACATCTGGCGGTATCCGACACTCCGCATCGATGGGCAGTCTAGGGTTAATGCTGGCCTCTGACGCAACGCCTCAACTTCAGCCTCAAAACCACGTTCTAACATGGAATCAAAGCGTCGATTGAGGCGTTCTTTCAATTGTTCTCTATCAGCCGGCACCATTGCTAAAACTGATAAATCAACCGCGTGACCACCAATTGAGGTGTCTACCTGTCCACCTGACCAGAATGAACAAATCGATTCCCCAGTCACAAGTCGCACCTCAAGTGCACGCTCAATGCGTGACGAATGATTTGGATGAATCAAATCAGCAGCATCCGGATCAAGATCCTTTAACCAAGCATGGATGGCAGGCCAACCTTCTGATCCAGCTTTCGATCGAATTTGCTCTCGAATAAAAGGATCCGCTGTCGGCAGTGTATCCAAACCATCAAGTAACGACTTTAAATACATGATAGTTCCGCCAACAAGACAGGGTATTTGGCCGCGATCCCATGCACTCTGAATAAACATCTTGGCATGTGCCACAAACTGACCCGCGTCAAAAGCATGCTCAGGTGGTACGAGGTCAATCAAATCATGTGGACACACAGCGAGCTCAGCAGCCGCCGGTTTCGCTGAACCAATGTCTAAATGCTGATAGACCATAACCGAATCAGCACTGATCACTCGTAGCGGTGATTCAGCCCCAAGGGACATTGCAAGATCGGTTTTTCCGATCCCTGTTGGGCCTGTGATAACGAGGAGTGGTCTAGGATTCGCTGACATTGACATAGTCTAGCCGATCCTTGACTTGCGGTAGAGTCCTCACTATGATCCGCAACCTCGCAAACCTTGGCCCAGGTGGCGAAATTGGTAGACGCGCTAGCTTCAGGTGCTAGTGGGGGAAAC
>JAYNIS010000102.1:0-3931 GCA_038109325.1 Gammaproteobacteria bacterium
GGTAAAAAACGGATGAAGCAAGTGGGTCGGGTTGAGATTCCACAAGACGCATTCCTGGCTGTATTGAAGGTAGATTAAGAAATGGATTTCACGCTCATATTAGTCGTCATCGTGCTCGTATCAGGCGTGATTTACGGTTTAGATATTCTCTACTTCAAGAGCAAACGAAACGGCCGAGAACCCGGAATTATCATCGATTACAGCCGCTCGTTTTTTCCGGTCTTATTTTTGGTTTTGATGTTACGGTCGTTTTTATTCGAGCCGTTTCAAATCCCAAGTGGTTCAATGCTTCCGACTTTGAAAATTGGTGATTTTATCCTCGTGAATAAATTCGACTATGGATTGCGTTTGCCAGTGCTTGGGGACACGGTTTTTGAAGTGGGCGAGCCAAAGCGTGGTGATGTGATGGTGTTTAAATACCCGGAAGATCCCAGCATCAATTTTATCAAGCGTGTGGTCGGTATTCCGGGAGATACAGTCGAGTATCGAAAGAAGGTGGTCTACGTTAACGGTAAAGCGCAGACGCTGACTCCAGTGGTACCTAATGGTTCGCTCGTGATTCCGCCCTTAACTGAAGAAGTGTCAGAGCAATTGGGTGATCGAGAGCACAGGATATGGCGACGTATGACTCAAGGACGTGATTTTGGTCCAATTCAGATTCCTGCTGGCCAGTATTTTGTGATGGGCGATAATCGAGATAACTCAAACGACAGTCGGGTTTGGGGGTTTGTTGATGACACCTTGATTGTTGGGCGCGCATTTGCAGTCTGGATGCATTGGAAGCAGTTGTTATCGATCCCTTCATTTAGTGACGTACGGATTATCCGGTGAGCGTTAACGATCTTGATGACTTACAGTCGCGGCTCGGTTATAGGTTTAAGGATTTAAGGCATCTCGAATCAGCCTTGACTCACCGGAGTATGGGGCCCTCGCATAATGAGCGCCTCGAATTCTTAGGTGATTCGATTGTGAACTTTGTGGTTGCGGAAGCGCTCTTTAGGCGATACCCCGAGGCACAGGAGGGTAAGCTTACTCGCATGCGTGCCTCGCTTGTGCGAGGTCAGTCATTATCGCAACTCGCGAGACGCTTGCAATTAGGCGAAACGATTCGCCTCGGGAGCGGGGAGCGAAAGAGCGGTGGCCGCCGTCGAGATTCAATCCTAGCGGATGCAATGGAAGCTGTGATCGGAGCAATTTTTCTCGATAGTGGAATGGCTGCCTGTCAAAGCTGTATTACGACTTGGCTTGAATCTGAGTTAGCGTCAGTGAATCCGAATCAGGTGGATAAGGATCCCAAGACTGCATTACAGGAATGGTTACAGCGAGAGAAGAAAGAACTCCCTGTGTATCGTGTTCTCGAGGTATTGGGGCCAGCCCACCAGCAAACATTCCGGGTGCAAGTGCAAGTCGATGGTTTAGATCAATATCCTGTAGGGACTGGTGCGTCTAGGCGCGAGGCTGAACAGGCAGCAGCTGCCGATGCGCTGTCCCAGTTGAGTGCATCATGACCACAGGGTTTGGATTTGTTGCAATTGTTGGGCGTCCAAATGTTGGTAAATCGACGCTCTTAAATCACATCCTTGGCTTTAAGCTATCCATCACATCACGTAAACCACAAACGACGAGGCACCGTGTGCTCGGTATTTGGACTGAAGAAGAAATCCAGATCGCGTTTGTGGACACCCCAGGTATGCACACAGATCAACCAAAAGCCATGAATCGTGTAATGAACCAAACTGCTGAACAGGCTCTGTCTGGAGTTGATGCAGTTGTGATGTTGACCGATGGGAAGGTCTGGAATGAATTGGACGAACGCGTTTACCAGAAGGTCAAACGTGCGGACTGCCCAAAGTACTGGATCATTAATAAAGTCGATAAATTAGACAACAAAAATGAGTTATTGCCACATATTCAAGGCATCGTTGAGGATCATCCGTTTGATGAGGTATTTCCGGTATCCGCGCTAAAAAATCTGAACTTAGAGCCATTACTTAATGCCCTGAAAACGCAAATGCCTGAAGGACCATTTATGTATGACGAGGATCAAATCACCGATCGTTCAGAGCGATTCCTGGCAGCGGAAATCGTGCGAGAGCAGATCATGCGTCAGTTGGGTGAGGAGGTGCCGTACGAGACGACGGTGGAGATCGAGTCATTCGATCACAGCGGCGATCGCGTTGGGATTCATGCGCTTATTTCTGTCGAACGCGATGGCCAAAAGGCAATTCTTGTCGGTGAGGGCGGAGGGCGCCTGAAGCAAATTGGCATCGAAGCACGTAAACGCCTGGAGGATTTACTCGAAGCGCACGTAGCGCTCAAGCTTTGGGTTAAGGTACGGGCAAGCTGGTCCAATGACGAGCGTGCTCTGAAATCGTTGGGTTATTTCGAGTCCGACTGATGCAAAAGCTCTGGGTTATCCGGAAGCAGCCGTACCGCGAGACAAGCGCACTACTGACTGTCTTATTGGATGAAAACCGCTTGATCCGTTGCGTTGCCCGAGGTGGCGGTAAGGCGAGCGAGTTCCAGCCACTGTTCGGAGTGTTGGCAACAAATAAGGGTTTCTCGAATCTTTCCAAAATCGAACCCGCAGGCCCACGATTACCACTGTCAGGCGTTGAACTCATTAGTGCACTATATCTGAACGAAATCACGTATTGGATGATTCCGGAAGGCGCCGAGGTAGAGAGTCTATTTGATACCTATACGCGTTCAGTCAAGGAGGTTTCGCTGGGTGAGATTCGGGCACTTCGTCTCTATGAGCGATGCTTGCTTGAGGCTGCAGGGCATTATCCTGTATTGGATCGTGATCGGAACGGGCAAACATTGCGACAAGGTGCTTGGTATCGACTGCATCAATATCAAGAGCTTGTCGAAGTGCGTGGTGATGAACCGGACGCATTGATAGCCGAACATTGGCTATCGCTCGCAGCAGGCTACTATGATGATGATCTGACCCTAAAACATGGGAAATGGTTGCATCGTTCATTAGTTGATATAGCGTTAGGTGGTCGGCGACTAGTGTCGAGAGAAATGTTAACGGAAGTTGGAAAAGCACGATGAATCAGTATGTGAGGCTAGGGGTTAATATCGATCACGTTGCGACATTGCGAAATGCGCGGGGCGGCCAAGATCCTCATCTATTACAGATGGCTTTAGCTGTCGAGGAAGCAGGCGCTGATGGTATTACGATTCACCTCCGTGAAGATCGTCGCCATATCCGAGATGAAGATGTGTGGTTACTGAGAAATCATCTACGCACACCAATGAATCTCGAAATGGCAGCCACTGACGAAATGGTTCGAATTGCCCTAAAAGCGATGCCAAAAGCCTGTTGTATCGTTCCTGAGCATCGCCGAGAAGTTACCACCGAAGGTGGTCTTAACGTAGTGGACCAGCTCTCTGAACTCGGGGTGCAGGTTGCTAAATTGGGTGATGCCGGAATTGAGGTAAGCCTCTTCATCGATGCAGATCGAAATCAGATCCAGGCAGCTCATGACATTGGCGCTCCGGTGATTGAGTTGCATACCGGAGAGTATGCAAACGCAAGTACACCCCACACGATAGACAGTGAACTCGAAAGGCTCGAAGAGGCATCTGCGTTTGCGCAAAGCCTGGGTTTGATCGTGAATGCTGGTCATGGTTTGAGCAAATTCAATGTAGCTCCAGTTGCTGCGATTGAGGGCATAAATGAACTGAATATCGGGCATAGTCTGATCGCGCGATCACTCATGGTTGGTCTGCCGACTGCTGTGAAAGAATTTCGTGAGATTATGGATCGCGCCTGCCAATGATTACTGGTATTGGTGTTGACCTGTGCGAAATCGAGCGCATCCGTGAGGCGACGAGTAGGCACGGGGATCAGTTTGCACAACGGATTCTTGCGACTGATGAGCGCACCGAGTTTGACGGCTTGAGTCAATCGATCCAGGCT
>JAYNIS010000103.1:0-3884 GCA_038109325.1 Gammaproteobacteria bacterium
AGTACCGGATTCGTTTTCCAGAACGCTCGCAATGCACGCAACCGGATTCGCTCGGGAACACGGCCATCCATAAATTTTTCGACGGTATCACCCAGCTTCAGAGTTTCAGGCTCAGGCAGCTCCAATATCGACAGGATTTCCTCATCTGTTTTGCCCTCGAATTCTTCTTCGGATTTTTTCTCGGGAAGCGACTCTGAAGATGAGGATTCGGTTCCGTCGGGCTCGACATTCAGTTTTCGGTCAGACCAGCGCGATAAAAAACCTTTCTCTTCGTTCAATGTTTTTTCCTCTTACGCAAAGATGCCGGAGACAAATACACATCGCTAACTTGACTCACTCGAACATCACCAATGCCCTCATCCACCTGATCAATATCCAAACGGTCACGCTTCCGCTTTTTAAATGGCTCCTCAACAAAATGTTGATCCACAAACCGCTGCGCCCAACTGACAATCACCGGCGGAATTGGAACCGGCTCGACGAGACTAAAACCGCTGTCCAGCAGGTCTTGCGCATCATAAGGAGACAGCGTCACATCAGACACCTCCCATCCACCCGGGGTATCTCCAGACTCATCCTCGTCAAGAATCACGAACGCCGAGGGCACATCCATCGATAAAGCGACCCTGTAGGCCTCAACCTCTGCTCGGTGCAGCGACAACGGCAACGTCCGGGCGTGATACTGCGTCACGTCACCTTCCGATCGAAGCTCAACCCAATGGGCAATACCGGCCCCTGGAATCAAGCCGGATGGCTTCCAGATTTCTGATGCCCAGCGCGTCACACCGGGATATCTACTCACGATGATCCCGACAGGCATGGTAATCAACCGAGCCGAAAACAGATCAGATTGGTCGATCGATTGGTCTGACTTACTCACAGATTTTTCGCCTTGAGGTCTTCTTTTTGTCGCAATTGCCCTTAATGAGGATAGTCTATGGTGACACCAATTGAAAAAAATAGCCCCGCAAATATGAAAAGCAACAAAACCCTGATTCTTTGCCGCTGTGACAACAGCCTCAAATATGACCCTGAAGTCTTTAAACGCCAGGGGTTCGATGATGTGATACTCACAGACCAGCTGTGCGGAAATGACCTCGATGTGGCTGTTGCGGCTCTGACGCAACGAGACCAGGTCGTATTTGCGTGTGAGCAACAATCCCAAATCTTCGAACAGCTGACAGAAGAACTTCAAGCAGAAAATGCGATGAAGGCATCGCTCGATCTGATCGACTTGCGTGACCGAGCGGGCTGGACGGCCAAGGGCGAGAAAGAATCGGTGATAGAGGCCAAACAATTAGCGCTACTAGCCGACGCGACTCTCGATCGCCCTGGCACGAAGGCGCGCGAAGTTACATCGTCGGGAACGTGCTTAATCATCGCAAAGAATTCCAGCGTCTTATCGTTTGCCGAGACACTCGGCGATGAACTGGCTGTGACATGCGTCTTGGAACAACCACCAGCAAACGTTAGCCCATCACGCAACTATGATTTAGCAATCGGGCGGATCCAGTCGGTGTCAGGCGGCCTCGGTGCGTTTGATGTCACTTTCACGCAATTTTCCACCCTCATCGCCACCGGGCGCGGCGCGACTCAATTCACCCCGCCAAAAGAGGTTGCATCTTCAAATTGCGACATCGTGATTGATCTTGTCTCAGAACAATCGCTACTCGCCGCAGAGGCGACCCGCGACGGCTATCTCAGAGTACCGGATGCAGACCCACTGAAACTCGCGGTCCTCGGAGCACAAGCGAAGGCATTGGTCGGAACATTCGAGAAGCCTTTGTACGTCAAATACGAGGGCTCTATTTGCGCGCACTCACGCTCTCAAAAGACAGGATGCACGCGATGCGTCGATACCTGCGGCGCCAAGGCAATTCGTTCTAATGGAGATGGCGTATACGTCGATCCAGATATGTGCGGCGGCTGCGGGGGCTGTGCATCAGTCTGCCCGACAGGCGCCATTGTGTACGACGATCCGCCATTCGAATTTATGGTGGAAAGATTGAAAACCCTGATACAGACATTCACGAGACATGCAAAGATTCCACCGCGTGTACTATTTATCGATCAGAGGTTTGGTCGCAACCTGATCGCCGAATCTGCACGTTTCGGCCAAGGCTTGCCTGCCGATGTGATTCCCTATGAAGTCGATAACGTAGAACTGATCGGTCACGCAGAACTGCTTGCAACACTCGCGGCAGGCGCTACCGAAGCCCTCATTCTAAAATCGCCGCGTACGGCAAAGACAGCAATTGCGAACCAATCTGCGCTGACACATCGATTACTCGGCGCCACTCGGGTTGATCCCGAGCGAGTTCGAGTGCTTGAGGCAAGTAACATCGAGACGCTGGAGTCAGCGTTATTCGGGACACGGATGCCCGCCCTTAAACATGAGGAAATCGCGTTGCTTGGTGGTCGCCGGGAGGTTGCTAAACACGTGATGGCCTCGCTCCTCGAACACGACGGCGAATCAGCACTTTCCGTGATGCTTGAGCCTGGCGACCCGTACGGCATGATCGAGGTCAACCCCGATAAATGTACGCTGTGCCTCGCCTGTGTATCTCAGTGCCCAACTGGCGCGCTGAACGATCGGTCAGATCGCCCTGAAATCAATATAGTAGAAAACGCATGTGTACAGTGTGGGCTGTGCGCTAACACCTGTCCAGAACAAGCGATCACACTGAAACCGCAACTAAGCTTCGGCAAGCAAACGCTCGAGCAGGTCTCATTGCACGGTGAAGATCCGTTCGAGTGCATCGAGTGTGGTCGTCCATTCGGGGTAAAATCAACCATCGAGCGGATTATCGAAAAGCTCGAAGGCAACCATTGGATGTACACCAACTCGGACAACACAAGACTCGTAAAGATGTGTGACGACTGCCGTGTCAATGCGCAGTACCATGATGAGAATGCACCACTGCGCGGTCCAGATCGTCCACGAGTTCGAACTACCGACGACTATCTCGACAGCTAGGGATTGAATTGAATCGGTTTACCCAAGTCAAGCGGTGTCAGCGAGTGCACAAAGGCCACAATATCATTGATGTCGCTCATTTTGAGATCTATCGGAGCGATCGCGATCAACTCACGGTCTTTTTCAATCCCCGACCCTTTAACCGAGATCAGCGCTTTGTGAGGGGAAACGGTGTAGAAGGTCGAGAAACGCACATACCAGTCATCGAACGATCGCATCGCGTGGAACGACGGAGCGTTATCAGTCCCCGAATATTTGTCAGCACGGTCGACCTTGTGGCACCGCCGACAATGATTAGTCGACAACTCTCGACCATGACTCGGATCGCCCACAATGACGATTTCCACCTTAGCGGCCTCTTGGGCATCAACCGGAATTGCAATCCGGTTACCGTCGATTTCAAAGTCAGCAATCGTCGCACGCCCTGGATCACTCACAAGCCAATCCACAAACGACTGGTATTCGCGACTCTGGGCCGCGTCGCCAACTGCGCTGATATAGACCGTTTCTCCAGACACCAATTGAAACACCTCAGTCCCAGCCTCTGGGGGCTCGATCACAAACTGAATATCTCCAGCGGTGTCGACTCGATCGAATCGAATACGAGTCTTCAAAGAAAATCGTGGGAGAACGTACTGGATCAATTCCGATGGAATCGCCTTTTCATGAGACAAACTCAGCGCAAACGCACTGGTTTGTCCTACCATCAGCGCACCGAAACAAGCCGCTATAATGACTTTTATTGTTTTTCTAACCAACTGACACCACCTCGTAACATTGAGACCCGTCAGGACCATCATGACACAGGAGACAGCCATGAGCGAAGATAACTTCAACCTTTCGATGCGTAAGTTTTTAAAATCAGTTGGTGTGACTTCACAACAAAAGATCGAAGAGGCCGCTCGCG
>JAYNIS010000104.1:0-1690 GCA_038109325.1 Gammaproteobacteria bacterium
GTGAAGGTGGCCGTACTGTCGGCGCCGGCGTCGTATCCAAAATTCTTGACTAATTAAGCGGATAGATGAGGCCTCGAAAGAGGTCTCCAACAAGGTTAGGCCAGTAGCTCAATTGGCAGAGCATCGGTCTCCAAAACCGGAGGTTGGGGGTTCGATTCCCTCCTGGCCTGCCATATAAGCAGGTCCCTGACTGGAACGCAGAGGAAATATGAACGCAAAAGTGGAAACACCATCGCGCCTTGATCACCTGAAATGGTTGGTCGTGGTTGCCATCATCGCAGTTGGCGTTGTTGGTAACAGCTATTACGCGGGTGAGTCACTGCTGTATCGCGTTCTTGCATTAGTCGCTTTGGCGGCTGTGGCTGCCGGTATTGCGTTAACAACGCAAAAGGGCGCTGCTTTCCGGGAAATGCTGAAAGAGGCGCGTGTTGAGCTAAGAAAAGTTGTTTGGCCGACACGAGTAGAAACTGGGCAAACGACAGCCATTGTGGTTGTTGTCGTGTTGATTGTTGCGTTGATTTTGTGGGCGCTAGACAGTCTGTTTGCCTGGGTCATTGCCTCCTTGATTGGATAACTGAATGTCAAAGCGTTGGTATGTAGTACAAGCCTTCTCTGGATATGAGAAGTCGGTGATGCGGAGTCTGCTTGAGCAGATTGCTTTGCATGGCATGGAAGAGCGCTTCGGCGACATCCTCGTCCCGACTGAAGAAGTCGTTGAGATGAAGGAAGGGAAGAAGCGTAAGAGTGAGCGCAAGTTCTATCCAGGATACGTTCTTGTCAACATGGAGATGGATGACGAGACATGGCACTTGGTGAAAAGTGTTCCACGTGTGCTTGGGTTCGTAGGTGGAAACGCCGAGCGTCCTGCGCCGATCACGGATGCAGAGGCGGCTTTGATTTTAGATCGTGTCTCTGAGGGTGGTGATAAGCCGCGTCCGAAGACATTGTTCGAGCCTGGTGAGATGGTGCGTGTGACCGATGGTCCGTTTGCTGATTTCACAGGCACTGTCGAAGAAGTGAATTACGAAAAGAACCGTTTGCAAGTTGCGGTGGTTATTTTCGGTCGCTCAACTCCTGTTGAGCTCGAATTTGGTCAGGTTGAGAAAGGCTAATCTCGCCTGAGGCAATGCGGGGAGCTGAAAGGCGTTTGTACCCATTAAAGGAGAAGTAACATGGCCAAGAAAATTGACGGCTATATCAAGCTGCAAATTGCAGCAGGTCAGGCGAATCCATCGCCTCCTGTTGGTCCGGCGCTCGGTCAGAAGGGCGTTAACATCATGGAATTCTGTAAAGCATTTAACGCTGCGACTCAGCAGATGGAGCAAGGTCTTCCTGTTCCAACTGTGATCACGGTCTATGCGGATAAATCCTTTACGTTTGTCACGAAGACTCCACCAGCATCTGTTTTGATCAAGAAAGCTTTGGGTTTGAAGAGCGGTTCGTCGCGTCCAAACACAGACAAAGTTGGCAAGATCACTCGCGCTCAGCTCGAAGAGATCGCTAAAGCGAAAGAGCCTGATTTGACGGCGGCAGATTTGGATGCAGCAGTCCGCACGATTGCAGGTACTGCGCGTTCGATGGGTATCGATTCAGAAGGAGTCAACTGATGGCGAAGTTAACTAAGCGTCAGAAAATGATCGCTGAAAAAGTAGACGCGAATAAGGTCTATGGATTTGAAGAAGCTGTGAAC
>JAYNIS010000104.1:1790-3880 GCA_038109325.1 Gammaproteobacteria bacterium
GACAAGAACGGCATTATCCACGCTGCGATCGGTAAAGTTGGATTTGCACCTGAAGCGTTGAAGGCAAACCTCGATGCGCTTCTTGGTGACCTGAAGAAGGCGAAGCCTGCTTCAGCAAAAGGCGTTTACTTCAAGAAAGTATCTGTATCGACAACGATGGGCCCAGGGGTTCAGGTCGATCAGTCTGGATTGAATGTATAAAAGGATTTGAGGGTTCCCGTTCGCGGGATCCGTCAAAGACTGCAGGTGCCCCAAGGCCTAAATGGAAACAGCCTGCATAGACGGCAGCCCCTTTACACTCTGTGTATTGAAGGCCGCCAGGGGTTCACCGGAAATCTGGTGAATTGGTTCATCCTGAAAAGGAGCAAAGCGTGGCGTTAAAGCTCGAAGACAAAAAGGTGATTGTCGCCGAAGTCAACGAAGCTGCCGGTAATGCTTTGTCTGCGGTAGTCGCGGATTACCGGGGTATGGAAGTCGGAGCTCTGACCGAGATGCGTGAAAAAGCGCGTGCCGGAAAGATCTACCTCCGAGTTGTTCGAAATACTCTGGCTAAGCGTGCTGTAGCAGGAACTGAATTTGAGTGTCTGACTGACGCGCTAGTGGGACCATCATTGATTGGTTTCTCACTGGAAGAGCCTTCAGCAGCTGCGAAGCTGTTTAAGGACATCGCGAAGGAAAACGATCAACTCGAAATTCGGGCTCTTGCGATCGGTGGTCAACTTCTCGATGCATCTCAAGTGGATGCTGTTGCGAAGCTGCCAACGAAGGACGAAGCGATTGCAATGCTGATGAGCGTGATGACCGCACCTGTTGCCAAGTTCGTACGTACGATGAACGAGGTTCCAGGCAAGTTGGTTCGTACCGTTGCAGCAGTTGGTGAAGCGAAGAAAGCGGGTTAATCCCGTTGGCTTTCAATTGACATAGTTTGTAAACGAAATTTGGAGAAATACCATGGCACTGTCTAAGGACGATATCCTGAACGCGATCGCCGAAATGAGCGTGATGGACGTTGTTGAACTTGTTTCAGCAATGGAAGAAAAATTCGGTGTAACAGCAGCAGCTGCAGTTGCAGCAGCTCCTGTCGCAGCAGCTGGTGGTGACGCTGGCGCTGGTGCAGCAGCAGAGAAAGACGAATTTGACGTTGTTCTTTCATCAGCTGGTGAAAAGAAAGTGAACGTGATCAAGGTTGTTCGTGGCATTACAGGTCTTGGCCTGAAAGAAGCGAAAGACCTCGTTGATGGCGCTCCTAACACCATCAAAGAAGGCGCGTCGAAAGACGAAGCTGAAGACATTAAGAAGCAACTTGAAGAAGCAGGCGCATCTGTCGAGCTCAAGTAATGTCATTGATCCGCTCTTGAGCGGATCTGCAAATTGGCTGGTGGTTTCGACCACCGGCCTTTTTGCGCTTTAAACGATCGAGGTTTGCGGAAAGCGTCAATGCGCGTTTTCCGGAACCCTTAAGGGTACGAATTACAGTGCATCCGTGGTGGATGGACTTTCACACGTTGAGGAAGGCAAATGGCTTACTCGTACACAGCGAAAAAACGTATTCGGAAAGACTTTGGAACACTACCATCAGTGATGGAAGTGCCACAGCTTCTGGCAATTCAGCTTGATTCATATCGTGAATTCCTGACTGGTGGTTCGGTTGAGAAAACTGCTCAATCAACTGGCCTTGAAGCGGCGTTCAATTCTGTTTTTCCTATTCAATCATTCTCAGGCAACGCCGAGCTTCAATATGTGAGCTATCGGTTGGGTGAGCCTGTGTTCGATGTGAAAGAGTGCATCCTTCGTGGTGACACCTACGCTGCACCACTGCGCGTTAAAGTGCGTTTGGTTCTTTTTGAGAAAGAAGGATCAAACAAGTCTGTGAAGGACATCAAGGAAGAAGAAGTGTACATGGGCGAGATTCCGCTCATGACTGAGAACGGTACGTTTGTTATCAACGGAACTGAGCGCGTGATCGTGTCACAGCTCCATCGTTCACCTGGTGTGTTCTTCGAGCACGACAAAGGGAAGACGCACAGCTCAGGTAAGTTGCTCTATTCAGCTCGGATCATCCCTTACCGTGGATCTTGGCTGGATTTTGA
>JAYNIS010000105.1:0-3784 GCA_038109325.1 Gammaproteobacteria bacterium
TTTTGATAACGCCAGATCTGCAACGACAGATTGACAGATAGCACTTAAAACCTCTGAAGCAGGCTTTCCATGCTCAGTACCCCGATAGATGACCCATTGGCCTTTCTCTGTATCGATGATTGAAGTCTCTTCAGGTGTGATCTCTAGCCCTCGACAGAAACCGAGAAGTGCCTTCGTTGGTTCATCATTCTGAAAAGCAGCCTGAAATGCCGGACCTTTGCGCTCAAATGGCTTGTCTTCCGATGTCTGAGCAACGCCGTGAACCATAATGCCGAGGCGTCGAGGCGCCGCAATTACAGACAGTGTCTCATAAGCCAATTTGGCATCAGACAATTTCTGAGAGAACAGTTGCTCAAATTGAGAGTTCAATGAAGGCAGTGACGTTGACGGTAATTCCTCGCACCCGAGTTCAAATACAAAGGTCGTCATACTTTGGCTCCTTCTAACAGTTCCGCTCTCAACGTATCGTCAGCTAAAGGAAAACCAGCCTTCTTTCTTGAGTCAAAATAACTCTCAGCGACTTGACGGGCTAAGTTTCTAACTTTCAGGATGTATCGCTGTCGCTCCGTCACGCTAATAGCATGTCGCGCGTCGAGTAGGTTGAATGTGTGACTGGCCTTGAGGACTTGCTCATAAGCGGGCAGAGGAAGAGCCGCATTCAATAAACCCTGACAAGCAGATTCGGCCTCATCAAATGCACTAAACAGCCAATCCGTATTAGCATGTTCGAAGTTGTAGGCACTCATTTCCTGCTCATTCTGAAGAAATACATCCCCATATGTCACAGTGCCTTCGGCAGTCTTAGTCCAAACCAAGTCAAACATCGACTCAACGCTCTGAAGGTACATCGCGATCCGCTCAATACCGTAGGTCAATTCGCCTGTCACGGGATAGCACTCAAGACCACCAACTTGCTGGAAATACGTGAATTGTGTGACTTCCATCCCGTTAAGCCAGACTTCCCAGCCTAGACCCCAAGCCCCAAGAGTTGGTGATTCCCAGTTGTCTTCCACAAGCCTTAAATCATGAACTTCTGGATCGATACCGAGATATTTCAGAGACCCAAAATACAGATCGACCAGGTTTTTGGGATTTGGTTTCATCACAACCTGAAACTGATAGTAATGCTGTCCGCGGTTTGGATTCTCACCATAACGACCGTCTGTTGGCCGTCTTGAAGGCTGAACATAAGCCGCATTCCACCGTTCAGGACCAATTGCCCTAAGGAAAGTTGCTGGATGAAAGGTTCCCGCCCCCATTTCCATGTCATAGGGTTGTAAAATGACACAACCTTGATCAGCCCAATATTGCTGAAGGGCAAGGATGAGTCCTTGGAAAGTTGAAATGTCTGGTGCGCCAGTTGTCGGCATAGTCGTCCCGTCGGCTAGAATAAAAGCGCACAGTATAGCTAACAGGTTAAGAATTTGTGCAGTTGATTCAGTGGTTTGTTTGGTTTCTTGGTCAAATGCCAAGATTCGTAAAATATCTTGGTGCCAGGATCATAGGTTTTTACATCATCTACATACCGAACCAGTCATCGCAGGTAACGCGTAAAAATATTGATTTAGCGTATCCAGACTTAAAGGAAGACCAACGGTCTACGCTTGTTAAAAACTCTCTTGAAGAGCTTTGTAGCAAGTTTTTCGATTTGATTACTACTTGGGTAAAGCCCGTAGATTATTCACGGCGTCAGGTCTCAACGATCATTGGGTTAGAAAAGTTTCAATCGCAATCGGCTAACAAGCCAACCCTGGTTCTTCTCCCTCACATAGGAAATTGGGAGCTATTTGGTGTTTGGCTCACTCAATATCGATCATATACCGCTATGTTTCGACCGCTCAGAGTTCGAGAGCTATCTGACTTGGTTCGTCAAGCGAGGGAACGTGGTGGTAACCACCTTGTTCCTGCAACCGCCGCTGGGGTGAAGCAAATATTAAAGAGGCTTCGGCAAAAAGAACTGGCTATTGTTCTTCCTGATCAAGCGCCTAAAGAGGGTGATGGCCTGTATGTACCATTTTTTGGTCACGATGTTCTAACGCCAGTGTTGCCTTACCGGCTGGCGCTTGCGACTGATGCCACTGTATTCATTGGGGCTGCGCTTAAACGCGACGATGGATATGAAGTTGTGCTAAAACAAATTGCCACACCAGAAGACCATGAACAACATGCTTGGCTCGCATTGATGAATCAAGAAATTGAGGGTCTAGTTCGGGACAATCCAGCCCAGTATCAATGGGAATATCGCCGTTTTCGTAACGCGCCTGACGGCAAACTGCGTTATCCCTGAACTAGCGCTCCCAGAATGATGGGGATAACACAACTAAAAGGGTAAATAATTCAAGCCGCCCCAGCAGCATCGCAAAACTCAAAACGTATTTTGTTCCATCAGAAAGTGATGCGTAATTCAAATCAGCGTCACCGAGGCCTGGTCCCAAATTATTCAGGCAAGCTCCTACCGCTGAGTAGGCTGTTATCGGATCTTCCCCGAGCGCCATACAGATCAGCATGAGGACTGCGAATATTAGAACGTATGCAGCTAGAAAGCCCCAGACAGCATCAATGACTCGCGAGCTGACAGGCTTTCTTCCGATTTTGATAGGGACAACCGCGTTTGGATGAATCAGTCGTTTTATCTCTCGAGAGCCCTGCTTGTACAACAGCAACATCCGGATAATTTTAATTCCGCCACCGGTTGAACCTGCGCATGCACCAATAAAGGCGCTCATCAGCAGTAAAAATGGGATAAATGTAGGCCAAGTGCCAAAGTCCGCTGTCGAAAAGCCGGTTGTTGTCGCGACAGATACGGATTCAAAAATTCCTTTTCGAAATGCCTCATTGACCGTGTAGGTGTCGCTATCCACAAGAACTAGTGACACGAGGATGGACAAACTAAACAGGAACAGAAGGTAAGCTTTCCATTCTGGGTCATGAAGATAGTGCCGAACTGAACTGTTGTGCCACGCAATGAAATGTAACGAAAAATTCATGCCTGAAATGACCATGAAAACAATCGCAACTGCTTCGATTGTTACGCTGTCAAAATAGCCAATGGATGCGTCGTATGGAGAGAAACCGCCGATTGCGATTGTTGAGAATGCATGACAAACCGCGTCGAATAACTCCATGCCGGAAATCCAATATGCGATGGTGCAGGCAGCAGTTAATGACAAATAAATAAGCCACAGTGCTTTTGCTGTCTCGGCAATTCGTGGTGATAGCTTGGCATCTTTTACGGGCCCGGGCGTTTCAGCGCGATAGAGCTGCATTCCTCCGATACCGAGCATCGGAAGAATGGCGACTGCTAGAACTACAATCCCCATGCCGCCGAGCCACTGAAGCTGCTGACGGTAAAATAGAATTGATTTTGGTAAGTTATCGAGTCCAACAATGACCGTAGCGCCGGTGGTTGTTAATCCGCTGATTGATTCAAATACAGCATCGGTTACGCTCAAGTTCAACTGGTCCGATAGTGCGAGCGGAACACTTCCTGCGCTGCCGAGTACTAGCCAGAATAAAACAGTAATGACGAAGCCATCTCGAATTCGTAAATCCTTTTTTTGACGTCTCGCAGGTAACCAACTCAAAAAGCCGACGCCTAATACTAATAACGCTGCCGCACCAAACAACGAAATTTGGCCGTCCTCAAAAACTAGGCTGATTCCAATGGGCGGCAGCATAGTCAGGCTGAACAGCATCAGCAATAAGCCAAGAATTCGGAGAGTTGGGCCGAAATGCATCATTACAGGAATGTCGGAGCAACTGAGAACAGGCGCTCAATATCGGT
>JAYNIS010000106.1:0-3763 GCA_038109325.1 Gammaproteobacteria bacterium
TATGCCGAGTTGTCTGTTTTGTTTGACAGCGACGGTATTCCATTTGCCCAAGGCATTCATCCGACTGCGGCGATTGACGACACAGCAGTGATTGCTGATGGTGTATCGATTGGACCAGGTGCGGTGATTGGAGCTGAGGTTGTGATTGGTGCAGGCTCGGTGATAGGTCCAAACGTGACGGTCTATCCAAAAACGCAGATTGGTCTTGATTGCTTGATCGGTGCCTCGACCGTGATCGGATATGACGGATTTGGCTTCGCCAAGTCATCGGATGGATGGATTAAGATTCGTCAGCTCGGAGGCGTGATTATTGGTGACGACGTTGAAATTGGGGCTGGTTGCACGATTGATCGTGGCGCCCTCGATGACACGGTGATCGAGCAGGGTGTCAAACTCGATAACCAGGTTCATATTGCTCACGGCTGTCAAGTTGGCGCACGCACAGCGATTGCGGGTTACGTCGCGCTCGCTGGCGGCACGGTGATCGGGCGAGATGTCACCGTCGGTGGCATGACAGGTTTTACAGGACATTTGTCTGTCTGTGATAAAGTGCACATCGGTGCAAACGCACTGGTGACGCAATCGATTAATGTCCCCGGAGCCTACTTGGGAGGCGCCGGGGGTGTGATGAAAGCTGAGGACTGGCGTAAGAACGCCGTTCGTTTTCGGCAATTAGACGCAATGGCGCGTCGAATCCAGGTGCTTGAAAAGCAACTGGATATGAAGAGTAAGGACTCGTAATGCTTCTGGATATCAAGGAAATCCGTGAATACCTACCGCATCGTTATCCATTTTTATTGGTGGATCGTGTAGTTGAGCTTGAGCTCGAAAAACGTGTAAAAGCAATTAAGAACGTCACATGCAATGAAGATTTTTTCAACGGACACTTCCCTGACCATCCGGTGATGCCTGGTGTATTAATCATCGAAGCATTGGCGCAAGCAGCTGGGGTTCTAGGATTCAAAACAATGGATAAGAAACCGGCTGAAGGCTCGATTTACTTGTTTGTTGGCTGTGATGACGTTCGTTTTAAGCGTCAGGTTGTTCCAGGTGATCAGCTTGTGCTGGAAGCGGAAGTGTTGCGCGTCCGTGCGGGCGTTTGGAAGTTTGGCTGTCGCGCCAGTGTCGATGGGGAAACTGTGTGTACAGCCACTATCATGTGTGCGGATAGGACAGTTTGACCACGATTCATCCACAGGCACTGGTTGACCCTAGCGCAGAACTTGCTGAAGACGTTGAGGTTGGCCCGTTTGCCATTATCGGACCAGAGGTCACAATCGGTGCAGCAACCGTGGTTGGTCCGCATGCGATTTTGAAAGGTCTGACTACGATTGGTGCGCGTAATAGAATTTTTCAATTCGCGTCGGTGGGTGAAGATTGTCAAGACAAAAAATATAAAGGCGAGCGGACTGAACTAGTCATCGGCGATGACAACGTGATTCGTGAAGGTGTGACGCTACATCGTGGAACTTCACAAGATCGCGGAATTACAAAAATTGGCTCCAATAATCTCTTAATGTGCTACGTGCACGTCGCGCATGATTGTGTGATCGGTGACAACATCATCATGGCCAATAACACCGCAGTCGCTGGGCACGTGCATGTCGGTGATGGTGCGATTCTTGGTGGTGGGACTCTCGTTCACCAGTTTTGTCGAATTGGTCAATATGCGATGACTGCTGCTGGAACGGTGGTTTTGCAGGATATCCCTGCATTTGTGACATGTTCAGGAAATCGAGCGGAGGCACATGGGATGAATGTCGAGGGTATGCGACGTCGAGGCGTCGACAGCGATGTCATAAATCGACTGAGAGAAGCCTATAAGACCGTGTACCGCCGTGGTCTTACTTTGGACCAAGCCATTGCTGAGCTTGATCAGAACAATGTGGGCTGTTCAGAAGTCGATACATTCTTAGACAGTCTGAAATCATCACAGCGAGGCATTGTTCGCTGATGCAGATCTGTGTGGCGGCTGGAGAAGTTTCCGGCGACCAGATTCTTGCTCCCATTCTTTCTCGAGTTTCTGAGTCAGCTCCCGTTGTCTATAGCGGTATCGCTGGCCCTCAGATGGTTGAAGCCGGAACCTACCCTCTGTTTCCAATGGATCGTTTGTCTGTCATGGGAGTGATGGAAGTGTTGCCTCGATTACCTGAGTTGTTATCGATCCGTCGCCAGATGAAGCATTATTTAGGTGCGTCTCACCCAGCCGCCTTGATTAGCTGTGACGCACCTGATTTCAATCTGCCACTGTGTGCGCATGCCAAGTCGCTCGGTGTTCCGGCAATCCATGTTGTGAGTCCATCGGTTTGGGCTTGGCGCAGAAACCGAATTCCCAAAATCGCCAAGCAGCTCGATTTGTTGTTGTGTCTATTTCCTTTTGAACCTGAACTCTATGCGGATTCTGGACTTCGCTGTGAGTTTATTGGTCATCCCTTGGCTGCTCAAATTAGTTTCAACCCAGATCCAATGGGGTCTCGGTGCGCGCTGGACCTTTCTGTGAGTGGACCAGTCCTTGGTATTTTGCCCGGAAGCCGTGAGTCTGAGGTCAAACGACTGCTGCCATTATTTCTAGGTGCATTTGATCAATTGGTTAAAGAAACCCCTGATTTAGTCGGTGTGATTCCATCTGCAACGCACGATCTCTATGCATTGATTCAGTCGATGATTGGGTCACGCTCGATTCGTGTCGTACATGGTGAGTCACAGCAAGTGATGGCAGCATCAACGGCTGTGTTGGTTGCATCGGGTACGGCAGCACTTGAGTCAGTTTTGACAGGACGCCCGACGGTGGCTGTCTATCAAATGAATCCGTGGACCTACCGGATGGTCAAAGGCAAGTTGGAAACAGAGTTTGTGACATTGCCTAATTTTTTGGCGAAAAAGCCGATGATCCCCGAATTGATTCAGGGCGCTGCATCTATCGACTCGATTTTGAACGCAATCAATCCGATGCTCAAAGAGGGTCCATCAGATACGTTTTTGCTGGATGCTCGGAAAATACACGACGCGCTCTCTGGCGATGTGACTGATCGGGCATCACGCACCATTGTGGATTATCTCTCGTGAGTTTGATAGTGGGAGTTGATGAGGTAGGACGTGGACCGCTTGCAGGGCCTGTCGTGACCTGTGCGGTGTTGTGGCCTGATGACCATGGGATTGCCGAACTTGATGATTCTAAAAAACTATCAGCAAAGAAACGCGAAGCATTGATTCCACTGATCCGTGAAAAGGCGCTGAAGATCAGCTTTGGGCGAGCAGAGGTGGAGGAGATTGATACCCTGAATATTCTGCACGCGACCATGCTTGCGATGGAGCGGTCGGTTGATGGTCTTGGTGATTTTGAAGCACCGATTCAGATTGATGGGAATCGGGTACCGGATGGGCTCAAGGGACGAGCGGAAGCAGTAATCGGTGGCGATGGTTTGGTGGCCGCGATTTCAGCGGCCTCAATTCTTGCTAAAGTGGCACGTGATGAAGAGATGGTAGCTCTGTCCGAGATCTATCCAGGGTATGGCTTGGAGGGGCATGCGGGGTATCCCACCAAGGCGCATATTGAAGCGTTGGAGACGCTTGGAGTGACGCCGATTCATCGACGTTCATTTGGACCAGTCAAACGGATATTGGAGAAGGCATGACGCAGTTCGTGCACTTACGGACTCACTCTGAATACTCGCTGGTTGATGGTCTCTTTCGGGTGAAAGAGCTCGTTGGTCAGGTTGCGCAGTATGGGATGCCGGCTGTTGCCTTAACTGATGAATCCAAT
>JAYNIS010000107.1:0-3732 GCA_038109325.1 Gammaproteobacteria bacterium
GCAGAGTGGGACAAGATGATGGAGATCAACGTCAAGGGTGTCTGGAACGTGTGCAGTGCCGTCGTTCCTGTAATGAAGACGAAAGGGTACGGAAAGATCGTCAACATCAGCTCTGGCACGGCGTTGAAAGGGTCACCCTCTCGTATCCATTACGTAACCTCAAAGGCCGCCGTGATCGGGTACACCAAGTCCCTAGCTATGGAGGTCGGCGAGCACAACGTTTACGTCAACTGCATCGCGCCCGGTAGCACTCTGGCTGAGGAGAACCCAACCCCCGAGATCATCGCGGTTCGCGAAAAAGCAGCGGCTTCGCGTTGCATCAAGCGTGTCCAGACACCTGAAGACCTCGCAGGCCCGATCGCATTCTTTATCGGGCCAGACAGTGATTTCATCACCGGGCAGACCTTGGTCGTCGATGGCGGTAGTTGTCTTCACTGATTTCTCTGGGTGTGCATAAAATCATCTAGCCAGCGGGCGCCCTTGATCTCCTGGATTCGTTCAACCTCGGCCTTGAGGTCCTCGATGAGCGGCTCCAGTCCCGAATCATGTCTGTCAGCGAACTCGACCATATTGCAGAGCTG
Source organism: Gammaproteobacteria bacterium (assembly GCA_038109325.1). Taxonomy (GTDB): domain Bacteria; phylum Pseudomonadota; class Gammaproteobacteria; order Pseudomonadales; family Litorivicinaceae; genus HIMB30. The sequence continues at coordinate 582 of JAYNIS010000107.1, forward strand.
TATGTGCATGTTCACGAGCATGTAATACGCGTTATTTTCAACCATCACCGCGCGCGCACGATCAGGTGATACGCGCATTAATTCTTTTGTTATCTTGGCAAACGCCTCAAAATCGAAGATTGTATTACGCATTAATGTCTCCACTTCAGTAGGAGCAAAACTGTACGAGGTACCTATGGCCAGCGCCCCTTTCCATCTAGCATTCCCTGTCTCAGACCTAGAGGCAACCAAAGACTTTTTTATTGACGTACTTGGTTGCGGGACGGGACGGACATCTGATCGCTGGATTGATTTCGATTTCTTCGGGCACCAGGTCGTCGCCCACCTGGCAGAAGATGAGCACACTCCTGCCCCAACGAACCCGGTTGATGGTGAACAGGTGCCTGCGAGCCATTTCGGCGTGATTCTCGAGTGGGACGAGTGGCATCGATTAGCTGACAAGCTGAAGGCCGCCAACATTGAATTCTTGATTGAACCCAATATTCGATTCGAGGGTGAGGTCGGTGAACAGGCGACAATGTTTTTTACAGAACCTTCCGGAAATGCGCTTGAATTTAAATCCTTCAAAGACATGACCCAAATTTTTGCGACCTGACCTTTGATTTGTGCACTGCGAGTGCACTAGCGTGAGCACAAGAAGCACCGATAACAATAATGAGGTGGTGTATGAAGACAGAGGCTCTGGCCGCAGAGGCTGTGTTGCTGGCCGTTGAAGACAGTGTCGTCAACGGCCACTCACAGGGTATTCATTTTGATTCTTGGGACCACGTGTTTTCAGACGGCGGTCCACTGTTCGATGCGTTGATCGATTACCAGGCTTTTGAGCCCTTCACAGGCTGTGATTTACCAACCCTTGAGCAAGCACAGCTGGTATACGAAACCTATCGCTCGAGACTCCATATCTTAAGCTGGATGCCCCCAACTCAGGCGTTCTTGCAAGCGGTACAAATCGATCAATTCTTCCCGGCAGGACAAGCCGCGTCCGCAGTGCGTCCCGCATCGATCGACGCACTCACAAAGATTTTGAAAAGCGAGTTTGCGCTTTAAGCATTGGGCTCAGCCAAGAGGTCTGTGATGTCCTCTAGCATGGCATCGGTACCTTGGTGGCGAACTGCAATCGGGAAAGCTTCCCCATTGTGGAGCAACAACACAGTCGGATATCCCTCAACCTGCAACCGTTCAGCCAATTGGCGTTGCTCGTCGTGCACGGCACGAACGTCATCAGACGCAAGAGCCTCAGCGAAACTATCACGGTTGAACCCAAACGCTTCAGCGAGATCGCACAGGACATCGAAGTCCCAAACGTTACGCGCTTCTGTGTAATAGGCGTCCTGAATTCGTTCACCGAAAGCCTCACCGCGCCCAGCAAGTCTCTCAGCGGCTATCACCGCCCGACAACTGATGAAGGTTGTTCGCGGTGGCGGAGGTGTCTGATCCCAATAGGAATGGTTAAAGGTGACCCCACAAGTCGACTCAATCCGATCCCAAGTACGCTTTAGGTAATCGACCATATCTTCTGGCATCGGCTGGTCAGAATCCGCAGCCAGTCCGCCGAGTAGAGAGACCACTGGTAAACCCGCCGGCAGTTTGCCCTTCAACGACTTCCAGGTTGGACGGAACCCATAACACCAGCTGCACATGGGGTCGTGGACGTAGATAAGGACGCTATCTGGGGCGTCTGCTTCAGGCGTCGTCACCAATCACTTCCATCGCATTGCGGAGAGAATCAAGCCCCGCGGGAAAGCCACAATACACAGCAATCTGCAGACAAACATCCCGGATCTCTTCGGGACTCAAACCATTATTTAGCGCGCCTCGGACGTGTGCTTTAAACTCGTGCGGACGGTTGAGCGCCGCAATCATCCCGAGATTAATTAACGAACGATCTCGGTCCGAAAGTGCCTCCCGGTTCCAAATCTCATCCCACGCAACACGCGTCACAAAATCTTGCATCGGCATCGTGAGTTCATTGGCTTGGGACAGTGCACGATCAACGTAAGCGTCGCCCATCACTTTTCGCCGCTTTGCGAGACCCTTTTCAAAGCTGTCTTTGGTCATAACTTAATCCCGATACATCCATACTTGGTTTCTAAAAACTCCTCGATACCATGAGGCCCGCCCTCTCGTCCAAGACCAGACTCTTTAACGCCACCGAAAGGTGCGACTTCGGTAGAAATAATCCCGGTATTCACGCCGATGATGCCGTAATCGAGCGCCTCATAGACCCGGAAGGTACGCGACAAATCTTCCGTGTAGAAATACGCGGCCAAACCGTACTGGGTGTCATTTGCCAAGGCAATCGCTTCTTCTTCTCGATCGAAACGGTAGATTGGTGCGACAGGGCCAAAGGTCTCCTCAGAGGCCATCCGCATCTCCTTGGTCACGCCGACCAGGACTGTTGGGCTGTAGAACAGCGGCCCCGCATCGTGAGGGGTGCCTCCACACACGATAGTCGCGCCCTTGGCAAGCGCGTCTTCGACGTGCGCCTCAACCTTCGCTTTGCCGTCTGCGTTAATCAGCGGACCAATGTCCGAGCCCTCTGTTCTGCCATCAGCGACCTTCATAGCCTTAACCCGGGCAGTGAAGGCCTCGACGAACCGGTCATGGATCCCGCTCTGCACCAGGATACGGTTCGCGCAGACACAGGTTTGTCCGGCGTTCCGAAACTTACAGAGCATGGCACCGTCCACCGCCGCATCAAGATCCGCATCATCAAACACGATAAACGGCGCGTTACCACCTAGCTCCAACGAAAGCTTTTTCACGCTGTCCGCGCATTGGCGATATAAAATCTTGCCGACTTGGGTTGAACCAGTAAACGTCACCTTGCGTACACGACTGTCACCAGTCAGGGCCTGACCGATGGCCGGCGCATCCAACCCGGTGATACAGTTGATAACACCTGCAGGCATCCCTGCTTGATTGGCCAGCTCACACACAGCCAATGCGGTCAGTGGCGTATCTTCAGACGGTTTGATCACCACCGTGCAGCCGGCCGCGAGCGCTGGAGAAACTTTCCGTGTGATCATTGCCAGCGGGAAGTTCCATGGGGTAATTGCTGCAACAACGCCTACGGGTTGCTTAATTGCGAGAATCCGCTTGTCCGCCATATGCGGGGCGATGACATCACCGTAGATCCGCCGGCCTTCTT
>JAYNIS010000108.1:0-3722 GCA_038109325.1 Gammaproteobacteria bacterium
TCGTGACTTTTCCACGAGCCTTCAATCCGTATCCGTTCGCCTTAACTTTGATGGTTGTTGTTAAATACTCTGCCGGCGTCATCTGACATGCCACAAACTGGCGCCAAATGAGCTCGTACAACCGTTGGGCATCACGCTCAACAGACGCCAAATCAGATCCTCTTTTGCGAACATCCGATGGGCGGATTGCCTCGTGTGCCTCTTGAGCATTCTCACGGTTTGCATAGAAATTCGGTTTTTCAGGAAGATACCGTGAGTCAAACTCGGACTCGATCAATCCCCGAGCAGCATGAATGGCATCATTGGACAAATAAGTAGAGTCGGTACGCATATAGGTGATCAAACCGGCCTCATACAGCCGCTGCGCAAGCATCATGGTTTTTTTCACGCCAAAACCAAGCCGCTGACTGGCCGCTTGTTGCAATGTCGAGGTAATAAATGGTGCAGGTGGGCGAGTCTTGCCAGGCTTACTCTCACGCTCAGTAACTGCGTATGCAGTCCCGGCGAGCGAATCAGTCACCGCTCTCGCCTGTTCACCGTTAACTGGCTTGAATGCTTTTCCCTGAAACTCTGTCACTTGGAAACGCGACTCAGCCATTTGATGCCTCAGGTCAGCAAAAATTTCCCAATACTCTTCGGGCACGAACGCTCGGATCGCACGTTCGCGCTCAACCACCAAACGAACAGCAACAGACTGCACGCGACCAGCGGAAAGACCTCGGGCAATTTTCGACCAGAGTAACGGTGACACCATGTAACCAACAACTCGGTCCAAAAAGCGCCGTGCTTGTTGCGCATTCACTCGATCAATATTCACCGTGGAAGGCTTATCGAAAGCTGCCTCGATTGCCGATTTGGTGATTTCAGAAAATGTGACCCGCCGATACTTCGATATATCACCGCCAATGGTATCTTGAAGGTGCCACGCAATCGCCTCTCCTTCTCGATCCAAATCGGTTGCAAGGTAAATGTGGTCGACCTGTGATGCGAGCTTTTTTAGCTCAGCGACAACCTTTTCCTTACCAGGCAAGATCTCATAACGTGCCTTCCATCCATGCTCTGGGTCAATGCCCATCCGACGAATTAACTGCTGCTTCGTTTTCTCTTCTTTTGACAAAGTCGACGATTTGGGAGTTTTCTCAGCGGCTGCTGATCCAGACGTCGGCAAATCACGGATATGCCCGACACTCGATTTAACAACGTAATTGGAACCGAGATACTTATTAATGGTCTTGGCTTTGGCCGGAGACTCTACAATGACCAGCGATTTTCCCATGAATTTTCTAAACACTCTCAATCAGTAGATGTGGTTTCAGGCCTGCATTGAAAAAGCAAACGACCTATAGATGCAAGCATCTGTTTCTTTTTTAGCAATACGGGAGAACGTGAAGAGACTCAAGCCTTCGATGAATAAATTCATCAACGCTGTGCCAATACAGCCAATATTTGATCAAGCAACGGCTTGATCACTTGAGGTTCAATAGAGGCGTTAGCGTCATCAAGTGCAACCCAAACACATCCATTCTCGGCGCCCACACCGACGATATCGCTCGGCAACGACTGTAAAAGCTCGCCAAACTCGCCAGACAATAAGTCCCAACTATGCGCGTCTGGTGGTGACGCCCAAGGTTCATCTCTGTTAGGAACCCGCCACAAGGACGCACTGCGCGGCTTTTTATCAGTCCAAATTAAGTACTGAGACAACTGCACGATATCCAGCCGCTCTTTGACCCAATCATCCACTGAAAGCATCCTAACTTTCATGCCAAGTTTAAGAGCAGCCATTCGACGCTCGCCCTGGCGACGCTCCATTGGTGATGGAAGAATCCAAGTAATCGATCCCACGACAGCAAGTAATCCAAGTACAATCCATAACCATGCCATCAATACCGATCCTCTTATGCCCGAGCAAGCTTTATTAAACGCAGTGATTCGCGCGTTACATCAAATTCTCCCAGAGCTCCGCATTGAGGGCGGTGCTCCTGAGCCTTATTATCAAGCCCCAAAAAACAATAGCCCTGCAATCCTTTTTTTCCGAGACGACTATATCCGAAGTCTTTTCCATGAACTTGCTCATTATTGTCTCGCTGGCTCTAGACGAAGAGCAATCGATGATTTTGGCTTCTGGTATGCGCCATGCGGTCGCAAAGCCGATGAACAACAAAAATTCGAACAGGTCGAAGCAAGACCACAGGGACTTGAAAAACTGTTTTGTGAGGTCTGGCGTATTCCGTTTTCTCCAAGCCTCGATGACTTTTCTGGCCGTCCAGCTTCAAAAATTTTTCTTGAGAACCTAGAAAACGCATACATAGAAATGAAAGAACGGCCTCCAGCCACAGCAAAACGCGTTTTAGAGGGTATGTATCATTTTGTCGAGACTGATCTGGCTACTCGCGATCGTTTTAGTCGGCTGCGATTGGACAGAAGACTCATTCGCACCCACCCAGGATGACCTCGATCGAATTGCATCCATACTTCAGCAAGATCCAGTCAATCTGCCTGAACCTCAGATAATCGATACTCAGACATCTGATCTCAGTTTTAGCGACACGCGTATCAGTTTTGGCAATGCGTTGGAGCTCGGCGAATGTGGACTGCTACCTCTGATAGCAGAACGAAATTCAAGTCTTGGTCGGCAAAAGCAAGAATCAACCCGCCTCATTTATGAGTGGACCTTAAAAGCTGGCCTCGATCAATGCAGTCAATTTCATGGTCAAGAGTGGTTTCAACAAGCACAAGCTGCAAAATCTAAGGATGTCGAAATCTCCGCCATTCAGTTGTTAACACAAAGCGAAGAAGCAAATCGCATTCATTCGAAAATAAACAAACCCTTTACTACACTTTCTGAGAGTCGGATCGCCTATCTTAATCGAACACAACCCGTCACTCAGGTGATTATCCAAGCATTACAACAAGCTACCCCACCCTCACCTGCAACGACCACTCAGTTTGAGGAATCGCTCCATGCTTGGAGCCAAACACAACACCACGGAACCATGCACCAAGCAATCGTCGAGGCCCGAATTTGGCTTCAAGTAGCTAACGCATTGCAACGCTCTGCCTTAGCAACGAATCAACTGTGTCCAATGGGCACACCGACAGAACGCGGCCGCAATATACAAGTATTTATTCGGAACTACTTTGGCAGCACTATACAGCCCAAACTATCCTCGATTTCACAAGCTCTTGCTGAGTTGAACTCCATTTGGTCGGCACTGCCCATCACACTCTGGACACACGACACTTTGACCGACGCACTATTGAAGCTCCCGCCAGGTTATCAAGATCAATTCCAAAAAGAGCTCAGGATACACATCAGAAATTGGCAACAACTTCTTCAGTCTTGCGAATTAAGCGCGCGGGCCGACACGACAAACTCGTAGTGCCCATCCAATTCGTCCTGAGAGACCAATACATGGCGCATAAAACGACACATGGTCGGAATATCGCGGAGTGTCGAGGGGTCCGTCGCAATGAGTTTTAGACATGTACCATCCGCGACTTGTCTTAACGCGTTGCGCAACATCATCACTGGCTCGGGACATTTCAAGCCCGTTGCGTCGACGGTATCTGCGACTAATTGCTTGTCACTTTGTGATGTCATGAGAGCACAGTCACTATAATTTTCCTGTAAGATACCTCACCATTTTTTTTTATCCAAGGGATCAGAAGCTTATGTCAAATCGAATCGCATTAGTAACAGGGGGTACAGGCGGCATTGG
>JAYNIS010000109.1:0-3701 GCA_038109325.1 Gammaproteobacteria bacterium
TTTCGGCCATTTGAGATTGCTCGATGACGACAACGTCTCCATCGAGGATGTTGGCATCTTTCATCGAGTCGCCCCGGACACGCAGTGCGTAAGTGTTCTTGCGCACGAGTTTTGATGGAACGTTGATCATCGCCTCTTGAGTAAACATATCGATCGGTTGTCCGCATGACACCCATCCAACAATTGCAATACTCTCAAATGACTCCACTAATCCCTGCTCAACATCGTCAGCTTTTAGTGGTGCTGATTGTTTGGTTTGCGGCAATAAGATCGTTACCATGAAGCGTTCCTCCAACCTTTGACTGGATATATATACAGTATTTTGAAACCGGTTGCCAATCTTTCTCAAGTCCCATTTGTTGATGGGCAGTTGTATTTCATTCCACTCGGCGGATCGGGTGAGATTGGGATGAACTTCAACGTGTACTGTTGTGAAGGCCAATATTTGCTGGTAGACGTCGGGATCACCTTTGGTGACGACTCGACCCCCCCTGGTATCGACGTGATCTGTCCGGATGTATCCGCGCTTCGCTCTGTGCGAGACCAAATCATTGGTATTGTGATTACGCACGCCCATGAAGATCATGTTGGAGCCCTTCATTATTTGTGGAACAAACTGAATGCTCCGGTGTACTGCACACCATTTACGGCCTCAGTTGCGCGACGCAAGCTGGGAGAAGCAGGACTGCTTGACCAAGTTCCTTTACACGAAGTACTGCCAGGTTCTCACCTGGAATTGGGCTGCTTCACGATGGAGTGGGTGACATTGACGCATTCGATACCAGAGCCCAATGCGCTGGTGATTCAGGCCGCTGGTCGGACGGTGTTCCATACAGGTGACTGGAAGCTCGATCCGCATCCGATCGAGGGCGAGCACTATGATGATCGACGACTATTGGCTCTCGGAGAGTCTGGGATTGAGTATGTGATCGGTGACTCGACGAATGCGACCGTCGAGGGATGGTCTGGTTCGGAAGCTGAATGCCATAAGGCTTTGCTGCAAGTCATTGCGAAGCAGCCCAACAGGGTTGCCGTGACCTGTTTTTCATCGAACACAGCGCGTCTATCGAGTTTGGGTGATATCGCGCACGAAACAGGGCGTCGAGTCACGGTGCTTGGGAGGAGTTTGTATAACTATCTACAAACCGCCAAAGCAAACGGATATTTGAAGAACTTTCCAGACTTGGTTCCTACTGAAGATTTGGACTATTTGCCGAGGTCAGAGCAGTTGATTTTGGCGACGGGATCGCAAGGGGAGCCTCGTGCTGCGATGGCTCGGTTGGCGAAGGGTGAGCATCAAGATCTGTTGCTTGAGCCGGATGATACCGTGGTGTTTTCGTCAAAGGTGATCCCCGGAAACGAGAAAAAGTTGTACCGACTGTACGACCTGTTGTCTCAGAAAAAAGTAAATGTAGTCACTGAGCAGGATGCACCGATCCACGTGTCTGGACATCCGTGTCGAGACGAGCTGCGTTGGATGTATCGTGCATTGCGGCCCGCTTGTGTCATTCCAGTGCACGGTGAGGAGCGACACATGGCTGCGCATGCAGAATTAGCGACTGACATGGGATTAGGTTCGGCGCGAGTTGTGAACGGTGACGTGTTACATCTGTCTGCCTCAGGAGCAACTTGCATCGCTCGCGTGCAGACAGGGCGTTTAGGGCTGTCGGGCTCAAGTCTTGTGCCACTTAATGATCGGGCGCTGTCGGAACGTCGCGCTCTGGCAGATGGAGGTTTGATGACCATGACCGTGGTGCTTGATAAAAAAGCACGGCTAGTGAATGAGCCTCAGGTTCAATTCGTGGGTGTACCATCGGGTGATATTGATCCTGAGGCTCTCGATAGCGATTTGAAATACGCGATTGAAGATATCTTAGCTGAACAAAACTTACGAACGTTGCAATCAGATGACGCGCTCAGAAACGCGTTGCAACGTGAGGTTGGTTCATTGGTTCGTCAATGGCTCGGGGTTAAACCCAAGCAGTTGGTCAATATTGTGAGGCTTTGACTGATTATATTGCTCAAATTATTCCAGTTCTGAATCATGAACGAAAAGGCGATGCCGGCACAATTTTCGAGTATATTGAGATGGAAACATGCCTCGAGGCGGGGTTTCTTGTATAAAGTATTAAGAAATCACTCAACTGAAAACGGGATTGATTATGGCGACGTATGAATGTGAAGCGTGTGGAATGGCGGTCAATGCATCGTGTGCGAAGTGTGACGTTCCACTGGTTGATGGTTCTTTAACCTTGGATGATGGGACTGTTGTGCAAATTTCTAAGTGCCCAGAGTGTGAAGGCAAGATTAAAAGCCCGCAGTGTTGTGGTGCTGATATGGTCGCTGAGTAGCTTAATCAATCCCCGAGGCATCGTTACGAGGATCGGCGATGCCTCTGGGGAGCGTGGATAGTAATGATCCCATATGACCGAATCATTAGTGCGTGGGGTCACGTGGCTAAGAATACTAGTCGTCATCGTCCTCAGATTGATTCTCTGATTCTTGGTATTCGTCTTTCTTTTTAAGATAGTCCTCCTCGCTTAGCGAGTGCCAGCCGATGCAATACCCGGTAGGTGACCGTCCACATCCGCATTTTGCTTTTTCCGTCATATTAGGTCTCCTGCATATACAACTCGGCGATATTAGCCGCTTGTTGCTCCCGTCGCAGTATCCAAACCGGAACAATTGAAAGTTAAGTTTGGAAGAATACAAAAGCAGTATTTGTCGCTAGTTGTGGATGTGCTACCTTTATTAATGGCGTGAAAGGATACCTTCCGTGGTCATTTAATGGGCCTGGGCTTTCAGGGCAGGGAGTCTCTGTTCTAGGCCCATCCCTGCCACCCTTCTATGTAACTAAGTAGACATTCACACTTCTTCTTTCCCAAAAGTATCCTTTAGGAAACCTAGGTAGGTGGTCTAGCATTTGTAAAAAACAAACCCACTGTAAAAGTTGTCAGAATCACATCAGAATGAACCCATGAGGCCAAATTTCGACTTCCCGTTATTAATGTCACTAATCTTTTGCGTGGCTCTTTCTGGGTGCGAAGCGACTGCCGCAGGGATCCCATACCTTGATGAGCAGAAGGTTTCTGCAGGAAAGATCGTGTACGACAGTAATTGTGCATCCTGTCATGGGGCCGCTTTGGAAGGTCAACCGAACTGGCAGAAACGGAGCTCAACCGGATATCTCCCTGCACCACCCCATGATGAAACAGGGCACACTTGGCATCATCCAGATCAGATGCTTTTTGAATTTACCAAATATGGGCCACAGAGATATGCGGGAGCGGACTACAAATCGGCAATGCCAGCGTATGAAGGAAAGTTAAGCGATGAAGAAATTTGGAATGTATTAGCTTTCATAAAATCCCAGTGGCCTGAAGAAATTCAACAGAAACACACCAAAGCCTTTTCTCAGAAGTAGTTTCAAATTAACCGACTGCATCCTCCTTTCCCAAAAGCACTCTTTAGCAAACCTAGGCAGGTGGTGCTGGTTACAAAAAGGTAATCTACCCCTCCCCGGTGGGGTGCTAAGGGATGAAAAGATCTCCATCTAATTTGTCAGTTGTTGGTCTCTTGAATTTTTACGTCTGCAAAATACGCGACCATATCGAATTTTTCAGTAGAGTCTCGCTTCACAGAATTTGTTGGGAAGTAGTAAAGACCATACTTCGCGTAATTGATCGCTTTTCTGTCTTCGA
>JAYNIS010000110.1:0-3692 GCA_038109325.1 Gammaproteobacteria bacterium
AAAGCCTATGTGGATGAACACCCAATATTCGCAGTCAACGCGCCGATTGACTCCATTGAATCGCAAATTGACCAACTGTTCGGTGATGAAACTGGAATTGCCCTCATTATTGGGGACAATCCAACGCTGACGCGTTGGGCGGCTGCAGTCATTGCTGACGCAACGCATTTGACACCTCTGGTCATCAAAGGCGGATTCCATGCATGGAAGAATCACAGCCTCCCAATCTGGGGCGGGGAATATACGCCATCAAAGGCATTCGGTGAGTGGGTAGAGACGACCGGTAACATTCAAAATATCAAGCCTGAAGATGCCATAAATTCCCCACCCCACTATCAATTCGATGTCAGACCTTTTGCAGAGTTCCAAAAGTTCAGCTTACCAAACTCAATCCATTGCCCAACTGGCCGGCTTGGAGCACTCTCAATTTCCGATAGCTCAATCTACCTTCATTGCGCGGGCCGGACACGGGGAATCATCGCAGCACAGACCCTAGCCGACCAGGATTTTGATGCATCGATCTACTGCATTACCGGTGGCACTCAAGGCTGGGAGCTCGCCGGAGGGGCTCGCTCCTTCAACAATCAACACTCGGCAGATGATTTCTTCTCCGAAGACACGATGACTGTGCACGCCAACCATCTGATCAGAAAATTTAATTTGCCCATCGCGACACACGAGCACGAAACCGGGTGGGGCAAATCAGGGACTCCTTTCCGCCTGATTACCGTCAGCGAAGACATAACACCCCTTCATGCGATCTCTCCCACCACACTGATCCAAAGCACAGACCAGTATTTGGGTACACACAACATACCTATCGTCGTTCAAGGGCCTAATCAACTGGATTGCACCGTATCCGTTTTATGGCTCCGCCGCATGGGTTGGGATGCATGGCTCCGCGACAGATTTCGTCAAGAGCCAGGCATGTCTGAGCAAACTAGTACTGCAAACATTGGATGGAATGATGCGTGGCTCAATGCTGATCGTATTATCGATCTCCGTTCAAGCAAGGCTTTCAAGGCCAGTCGACTCAATGGTTCGGACTGGCTACCTAGATCACGATTCCACACAATAGCAAAGACGGATCGATGCATTTTTGTTTGTGATCACTCACAAATCAATCACACTCAAAAACTCGTCAATGAGCTTAACCTACCGCAGCCGACCTGCGTCAGCTGGGCCGCGATACCCGAAGAACTCATCGACACATCCACCATCAGTTTCCAAGCCCATCCTTCCGATCAAGCGCTATTTTTCCCAGACAGACACCAAGGGAACCTTGAACATGCGAAAGGATACCTAGACTGGGAGCACAGTCTTCTTCCGACGCTAAAAGATTATGGAGACATCCCTTGGATATCGATCAACGAACCGCTTGACCAACCCAAGTCACATCTGACTACCTTCTATCAAAAGGTCCACCTATGACTACACAGCTAACCGAACATCTGCGATATGGATCGCCGTCAGCTATCCCAGAAATCGAAAGCCGAAGGACGATTGATACGCTGTTGTCGCATCAATCCTGCAGAGTATTCTCAGAGCAACCCATCTCTGACGATATCAAACAACTCTTGTTTGCGGCAGCCCAATCAGCGCCCAGTAAATCAAACCTTCAACAATATAGTTTCATCGACGTCGGCTGCTCATCGATCCGGACAGAGCTCATTCAGATTTTTCCATCTATTCGCTGGGCGTTGGAGGCTCCGATGCTCATTTTCATCATCGGCGACACGCATCGAACACAAGAAATAAATCGTCTCAGAAATTACTCATTCCGATGGGAGCAAACTGATGCATTTCTTAATGCAGCAGTGGATGCATCGCTGGCCCTAGCCTTTATGATTGCCGCCGCCGAAGGCCTTGGTATCGGTACATGTCCGATATCTAAAGTCCGAGAATCAAGTGACGCGATTGCCAAGCTCCTTAAGCTACCCAGGGGCGCATTCCCAGTCTGCGCATGCGCATTTGGGTATCCGCAAGAAGAGACTCAATCAATATCACCGCGACTCCCACAATCGGTCGTTGTCCACCGCGACACCTACCAGCCGATCGATTTCAGTGAAATTGATCAATATGACGAAACATTCAACCGCGTTGCTGGATCGCCAAAAGCAAGATACCCAGAAAAATTTGGAGAGCCCCAACAAACCACATGGTCAGATAACCTAGCGCGTCAGACGGCGGTCCTCGAACGCCCAGATTTTAGAGAGATGTGCGAGAGACAAGGTTTATTTCGGAAGCAAAGCTAGTAGACGGTCAGCGACTACCTTGTCAGATTCCCACATAAGCCAGTGTCCGACGTTTGGAATCACTTCGATTGACACCTGAGGAACGGCTTGCCTTAAGATTTCTTCACGCTCCGAACGATAGTTTCCGACTGACGCGTCGAACTCGCCGAACAGCACTGTGACGGGGTAACGCGCACCTTCCAAAACCCTCGCCAAAGTATCTGTGGCCGATATCGGACGACTCTTCAGGCGGTGCATTCCCGTATTCATCTCTTGAATATATAGCGCGAGCTCATCAACACAGGATGGATCTTTGACCATCAAAATTTCGAGATTCCTACGATGGGCCTCACGAATCTCTTCGCGACCCATCTGCTTGGTACGTCGAATTAAATCCGGCATATCACCACGCGGGGCGCCGGTTCCGCCCGGACCCAACAAAACCAAGTGCACCATTTGCTCCGACATGAGGGAAGCAACATGGCCCGCGATAGCCCCACCGAAAGAAAACCCCGCCAAAATGATTTTCTGGTGGCCGACGAGAGCACCCAAAGCTGAAACTAGCGGCCCAGCGACTGCCTCAGCGGTGTGAGGCTCTATCGGAGTATCCGACAGACCGAAGCCTGGCATATCAGGAGCAATCACGGTTGCATACGGTTCAAGTTGGGGTATGACCTTAATCCAGTGCGCCCAAGAGCCATAACCGCCGTGCAGCAAAACGAAACATACCGGCCCATCCCCCCAACGATAAAGCTGCACAGCTAATCCATCCACGTCGACCTTGGCAACTGACGCACGATCGAGGATGTGGGTATATTCTTGTGGTGGAATTGGATGTCCTGTCATGGATTAAACCCAGTTTTGATAAGCCTCGTAGAGAAACAAGAGTCCGCCACACGCGATGAAGATCTCCATAAATTGCGAATGCACTCGGACAGAAGTATTCCTCACCAACCAACGTCCCACGTACGCGCCAGGCATTGTGCAAAGACCGACCAATATACCGGTAACCATAAGCTCGTTTGTCAAAAGAGGTGACATCCCGAACACGATTGTTTTGGTAACGTTCAAGCTAAACCCTAGCATGGCTATTGTCCCAATCATCGTCTCACCCGCCAGACCGGCACCGATGAGAAAAGGCGCCAACATCACAGCCGCTCCAAAGGTGCTGCCCGAAACAATTCCGTAGGGAATCCCAGCAAGAGCCAGCCCTCTGAGCCCGACCTTGACCTCTTTCTTCTTGAGACTCCTGTTAAGAGGTATAGAGACCAACAAAAACAAGCCCAAGACCAACGCGACGATACCGACCGGGAGAGACACATAGACGTAGGCACTGAGTACGATAAACGGCAAACCAGTCAGAAACACCGCCAGGTATTCCTTGATTGCAACCGATTTCCGAAACGCCCATATCCTCGCGATGTTACTAATAATCAGGGCCGTCGCGACCACCGGAAC
>JAYNIS010000111.1:0-3647 GCA_038109325.1 Gammaproteobacteria bacterium
GCCACTTTGGTCCCGTGAGCGCCTTGAACCGGTGATTCATTAATCAGGGTATAGCCCTCGGCTTTGAGGCGTGCGAGTTCTGCCTCGATGTCTGTCACCGTGATTGCCAGTTGCTGCAGGCCGCCTTTGCCTGCATTTTTCTGGATGAATTTTGCGATGGGGCTGTCTTGCTCAGTTGCGGCGATCAGCTCAATGCATGACTCACCAATCTGAAAAAAGGCTGTCTCGACTTTCTGCGAGTCCACACGATCACGTCCGGTTAGCGTGAATCCCAGACCTTGGTAGGTTTTGATCGCTTCTTCGATATCCGTTACAGCGATCCCCACATGATCAATTTTATGCAACATGTCTATTATTCTCCGATGCCTTAGACGTATTCTAAACCCTAAGCATATAAGAAAAAGGACGAGGCAATGTTTAGATCTATAGTAGTGGATGACTTTATGACCACACACTTAGCAACAGCAAATCCCGACATGGATTTACTTTCGCTGGTTGATTTATTGCTTATCCAAGGCATTTCAGGAGCGCCAGTTGTAGATGGGGACGGCAAGTTAGTCGGCATGATTTCCGAGCAGGATTGCCTCAGAGCGATCTTAGTGGGAACTTATCAAGGCGACATTGGTGGACGGGTTGGTGATGTAATGACTGCGCCAGTGGAGACAATCCAATTAGGAGCAAATATTGTCGAGGTAGCTGAGCGGATGCTAGAAACCAATCGACGGCGATTTCCTGTGATTGATTCAGAAGAAAATTTGAGGGGCCAAATTTCTAGAAGGGACCTTCTTCGTGCTGTGCGGGCTTATGAAATTCCGAATATTTAGGTGGTTGTGTGTCGCACCTAGAGATGCTTTTTGAGCAACTCTGTGCAGCTCAGTGCGGCTTGCGTCGGTGATATCTCTCCTCGAGCTACCAGGTCTTTTTGTTCGTGATAGAGCTTCGCCCAGGTGGCGTTTGCTTTTAGAAGGTCGGTGATACCGTTATTCAGTAACCGCTCAAACCATTGACTGGCTTGGGCCGCTCGTCGTTCAGGGATTGCCTCGGACCCAGCTTCGCAGTATGTCACCATGCGTTCCCACAAGGTATCAATTCCGCGCGGTTGCAGTGAGCTGACAGACAGGACTTCTGGCGTCCAGAATCCCTGATGATTCAAAAATCCCATTGCGTTTTTGTAGTGCATGACGGACTGACTGGCGAGACGCTCAGCATCCCCATCTGCTTTATTCACAACGATAAAATCAGCGAGCTCGAGGATGCCTTTTTTAATTCCTTGAAGCTCATCACCAGCACCCGGCTGCATCAGGACAAGAAACAGATCGGTCATTGAGTGCACCTCGTATTCACTTTGGCCAACACCGACGGTTTCAACCAAGATGACGTCAAAGCCTGCGGATTCTGCAACTAAAATGGCTTCACGGGTTCTATTCGCAACGCCACCCAATGAGCGTCCAGCAGGCGAGGGTCTAATGAAAGCGTTTTTTTCCCGAGACAAGTATTCCATTCGTGTCTTGTCGCCCAAGATAGACCCGCCATGAAGAGGAGAAGAGGGGTCGACTGCGAGAACACCGACGCGTTTTCCGAGGCCGATTAAAAATAACCCAAACACTTCAATAAACGTTGACTTTCCGACCCCGGGAACCCCTGAAATACCAATACGTAGGCTTTTGCCAGAGTGCGGTAGGCATTGTTCTATGAGTGCCGCAGCTTCCCTACGATGCGTGGGATGGGTTGATTCAATCAGCGTAATCGCCTTGGCCAGCGCGCGGCGTTGACCATTGCGTAACCCGTCAAAATCGATTTCAGGCACTTGCACTCTCAATCGCTTCAAGCACAGATTTGGCGCACTCCGGAATCTTTGTTCCTGGCCCAAAGATCGCTGCGACACCGTGGTCGTAAAGCGACTGGTAATCCTTTCGAGGAATCACGCCACCTGCAAATACTACGATGTCATCGGCATCTTCTACGGACAGCGCTGCTTTGAGTGCAGGAATTAGAGTCAAATGACCTGCTGCCAGTGAACTTACGCCAATCGCATGCACGTCGTTTTCAATTGCCTGACGAGCAACCTCTTCAGGCGTTGAGAACATGGGGCTTAAATCCACATCAAACCCGAGATCAGCAAAGGCCGTCGCGACAACTTTTGCCCCACGGTCGTGACCATCTTGTCCCATTTTTGCAACCAAGATTCGGGGCCGACGTCCATGACCGGTTTCGAAATCTGAAATTCGTGTCGTCAGAGCCGTCCAATCGGCATCGTCTTTAAAGTGGCTACCATACACGCCTGAAACACTCCGGTGCGTTGCTTGAAATCGTTTAAATACAACCTCCATTGCATCAGAGATTTCTCCAACTGTACACCGGGCACGCGTTGCTTCGACCGCGAGACCGAGGAGATTGCCAGGACCACCAGAAGCACAATCAGTAATGGCCTTAAGACATGCCTCAGCTCGCGCTAAATCTCGTGATGCTCTGATAGAGTTAAGACGGTCGATTTGTGCGCCACGAACTTTTTCATTGTCGATAGAGAGAACTTCAAACTCGTCTTCTGCCCCCTCTGGTAGGGTGTATTTGTTGACACCTACGATGACATCCTCGCCACGGTCAATACGGGCTTGTTTATTTGTCGCTGATTCTTCGATGCGAAGTTTTGGAAGACCTGTCTCGATCGCTTTGGCCATGCCACCTTCCTTTTCGACTTCAGCGATTAATTCACGGGCACGCTCTGCAAGTTCGTTGGTTAGTGATTCCATCATGTAAGAACCACCCCAAGGATCCACGACTTGACGGATTCCAGTCTCTTCCTGGAGTATCAGTTGGGTATTCCGCGCTATACGCGCACTGAATTCCGTTGGTAGTGCGATGGCTTCATCAAACGAATTGGTATGCAGTGATTGGGTTCCGCCAAATACCGCCGCCATGGCTTCAATAGTCGTTCTGACCACGTTGTTGTATGGATCTTGTTCTGTCAGAGACCAGCCTGAAGTCTGGCAATGTGTCCTCAAAACAGTTGAGCGATCTGACTTCGGATTGAACTCATTTACAATCTCGTTCCACAAAAGACGCGCAGCTCTCAGCTTTGCGATCTCCATGTAGAAGTTCATCCCGATACCGAAGAAAAACGACAAACGTGGCGCGAATTGGTCGATGTCGAGTCCCGCTGCGAGTGCGGAACGGATGTATTCCCTACCATCAGCAAGCGTATAGGCGAGCTCGAGGGCGGCATCGGCACCTGCTTCCTGAATGTGATAGCCAGAGATCGAGATCGTGTTGAACTTCGGCATGTTGTCAGAACAATAGCCGATGATGTCCCCGATGATCCGCATCGAAGGTTCTGGCGGATAGATATAGGTGTTCCGAACCATGAACTCTTTCAAGATATCGTTCTGAATGGTTCCTGACAGTTTGTCTTGGGACACGCCTTGCTCTTCAGCGGCGACGATGAAGCCCGCTAAGACAGGAAGTACAGCGCCATTCATGGTCATTGATACAGAGACTTGGTCGAGCGGTATCCCGTCAAACAGGATCTTCATATCCTCGACAGAGTCGATAGCGACACCGGCTTTACCAACATCGCCTGAGACGCGCGGATGATCTGAGTCGTAACCACGGTGCGTAGCCAAATCAAACGCAACAGACACACCCTGACC
>JAYNIS010000112.1:0-3639 GCA_038109325.1 Gammaproteobacteria bacterium
GAGAGATCGACGGAGTTGCCTTTTCGCATACCATCGATCCATCAACAGGTCGCCCTGTGACCCATCAGTTGGCATCAGTCACTGTTGCTGATTCTGAATGCGAAATGGCAGACGGTTGGGCGACCACATTGCTCGTTCTCGGGCCTAAGAAAGGTTTTGAGTTGGCGGTTGCTCGAAATCTGCCAGCGATGTTCATTGAGCGCTTCAATGATGAATTTGTGGTCAAACAGACACCGCGTTTTGAGCGGTTGTTAGCGGGGGACATCGAATGAATTTAGGATTATTTCTCACGGTATTTGCAGCATTCTCATTTTTGGTCGCGATCATGGCGATTGGTGTGATCATGGGGCGTCGTCCGATTTCAGGGAGTTGCGGCGGTATTGGGCGGATTAATGGCGACGATGGAGAATGTGCCATCTGTGGCGGAGATCCAGCCAAGTGTGAAGAAGCGATCAATGATAAGAGCGTCGTCGGTACTGTCTCGTTCAAAGATGCCGCGCAATCTCGCATCAAGGAAGAAGGAAAGGGAGTGTAATGAGTGATTGACGTTGATGTTGCGGTCTTAGGAGCAGGATCTACCGGAGAAGCAGTTGCGATACCCATTAATAGTCGCTTAACCTCAAACGTCTTAAGTATGATTAGATTATGAAATTAGAAACTTTACTTCGCGAATCCTTGATTCAAGACATTAATCCATCGTTTATTGACTTGGAAAATGAGAGTCACGGTCATAATGTTCCCAAGAATTCTGAAACCCACTTCCGGCTTGTTATCGTGTCAGATGCATTTGAAGGGTTGTCTCGCGTAAAGCGCCATCAATTGGTTTATAAGGCGGCGGATGAGGCCTTAAAGCAAGGTGTCCATGCGTTAGCGATGCAGTGTTTTACAGAATCCGAATGGGCAGAGAATCCAGACCGTTTAACTTCGCCACCATGTAAGGGTGGAATGAAGAGAGATCTTCAATGAATCAATTAGTTGTTGCCGCGCTCTATCAGTTTGTAGAGCTTCCTGATTATCAAGAGCTCAGAGTGCCTCTCTTGGATACCTGTATGTCGCATGGTTTGCGAGGCACATTGCTACTGGCTGAGGAAGGTATTAACGGGACGATTGCGGGAACACGCGAGGGGATTGATGCAGTCAAAGCGTGGTTGGTTGCGGATGGCCGATTTGATCGCTTGGAGTACAAAGAATCGTTAATGGATGCTGATGGTATTCCGTTTTATCGCATGAAAGTGAAGCTCAAGAAAGAGATTGTCACCTTGGGCGTGCCTGGTATCAGTCCAAAAATGAAGGTCGGACGCTATGTAATGCCAGAAGACTGGAACGCGCTGATCCTTGACCCTGAGACGGTCACAATCGACACCCGGAACGACTATGAATATGAAGTCGGTACTTTCAAAGGAGCGATCAATCCAGAAACAAAAACGTTTCGTGAATTTCCAGAATGGGTTGCCGAGAATCTAGACCCCAAAAAACATAAAAAAGTGGCCATGTTTTGTACCGGCGGAATTCGCTGTGAAAAATCGACAAGCTATCTTCTTGAGCAGGGGTTTGAAGAGGTCTATCACTTAAAAGGTGGTGTTTTAAATTACTTCGAACAAGTACCCCATACTGAAAGTACTTGGGAAGGCGAATGTTTTGTTTTTGATAACCGCGTGACGGTCAATCATCAGCTTGAACCTGGTGACTTTGATCAATGCCATGCCTGCCGTCGCCCGATCACAGAAGACAATAAAAAGCGGCCGGAGTTTGTTATGGGTGTGCAGTGTCATCAGTGTGTGGATGAGCACTCCGATGCGCAAAAAGACAGGTTTCGGATGCGTCAGCAGCAGATTGAGTTAGCCGAGGCGCGCGGGGAGCGTCATGTTGGTATGGATGCCCAAATGATTGAGCGACGCCAGGAAGCGGCGCGTCAAGCGCGTGCTCTACACAAAGAAAAGCAACGTGAGCTTGAGGCTCAAAAGCTGAGAAAAGCCTAATTCTTGAGAGGTACGATCACTTGTTCAACAAAGGCGCGAGCGCCTTTGGCGACATTTTCAGCCCAGTGATCGGCCGCATCATCGTTCGCATTGTCTGAAATGTATTTCCAGCATTGGAAATCGATCTCAAAGAGCCGGGCAACTTTCGCAAGCGCATAGGCTTCCATATCAACGATATCGGTCCTCAATTCTGGAGGATTGGTCACAAAGTGATCACCAGTTCCAAGAGAAACTCCAGCTCCGCCAAGGTCGATATGACCTGTCGTATCAAAAGGCGTGTGTCCTAGCTCAAAACCGAGAGGTCTTACATCCATGTCACGCTGGACGATATGGTTTACTCGATTCAGACCGGTGATTTGTGTATTGAGTGCGCCGGCGGTGCCGTAGTTAATTAGGTGTGTCGGTTGAGTCTCGAGAACGACTTTGGTTGCAGAGATCGCTGCATTGACTTTGCCAACTCCGGTATATAACACGTTCCAACCAGCAACCATGTGGGTTGGCAGCTCATCCTCCAGCGCGACCACAATCAGCGTATTGTCGGGGGTAATTGCTTGATTACTCATCATAGACCTGCAAGCTTTTAACCGGTGCCTTGAGGTTGTCGCGACCTTTGAGTAATTCAAGCTCAATAAGGACAATCGTACCCACAACCTCTGCACCTGAATCATTTAGTAGCTTTTCGGTTGCAGCTAAAGTGCCGCCTGTCGCGAGAAGATCATCAATTAAGACGACACGCTTCCCGGCTAAATCTCTGTCTTTCTGAACCGCGAGTGTTGCTTCACCGTATTCCAATGCATAGGACTCTTCGCGGACTTCTCCGGGGAGTTTTCCTTTTTTGCGTACCATGACAACGCCAAGATCCATTAAGAGCGCTACCGGCGTCGCAAACAAAAAGCCACGTGAATCAATACCAACTAATACATCGGGTTTCCACTCGGTAATTGCATCGCAAATCATATGAACCACCGATTTTAGGCGGTCGGAGTGTTCGATGATGGATGCGATATCATAGAACAAAATGCCAGGTTTAGGAAAATCCGGATAGGTTTGTATCCAAGTGTCCAAGTGGTTAGACATGTGAATCCTTAATAGTGCGGTGGCGGTGCGGAGTCATCCGCTCCACCGAGTTGTGACATTTGTTTGACGAGCGGTCTGACTAAATTTGCTAATACGTGCAATTCTTCAGTGAGTTTATCGCGATCGCGATTGAGTGATACAACCTCACGATTGAGGGCATCGATCTGATCCTCTAAAAACGCAATGCGAATTTCGAGATCAGAGACAGTCGAGTCTTGTCCCATCGTCTTGTAAAGTGCTCCGCTAGACCATACAACTTATTTACTTTTCTGTTTGGAGTTTCTCATGCGTAAGCCACTAGGCCAACTGTTCTTGTCACTTGTTTTATCGATCATTGGCGCATTCGTTCTGATGTTTTTGTTGCCATCAGTCGGAATGGATCCAAAAGTAGGTTCAGAAATAGAGGCTGGGGTACTCATTGCGATTGTGATCGTGGTGGTACTGTATGCACAGGGAGCCCTTCAGTCGGTGATCGCGAATCGTCGGTTCGTCGAAACAATCCCGAGTGGTCCGCGAGAAGAGGGGACAGTCAAGTGGTTCAACTCTACCAAGGGTTTTGGCTTCATTACGCGTGAGGATGGTG
>JAYNIS010000113.1:0-3638 GCA_038109325.1 Gammaproteobacteria bacterium
CGGCCCCATCCACACATTGGGCTTTCCACATTCAGTTACCTATTCACAGGAACCATGCGGCATAGAGATAGTCTCGGTAACGATATGGTCATTGGGCCGGGTTCGGTCAATTTGATGACCGCAGGCTCTGGCATCGTTCATTCTGAGAGATCAGATGCTGAATCTCGAGCACAAATCTCTCAGTTGTTTGGAATCCAAAGTTGGCTCGCTTTACCACAATCGTTAGAGGAATCAGCGCCGAGCTTTGAGCACTACAGTGATACGAGTCTGCCTCAATTTTCTGAGGGTGGTGTTGAAGGCAGAGTGCTGCTTGGAGAGTGGTTTGGGCTCAAAAGCCCAGTGTCTTTCCCCTGGGATTCTCTGTATGTGGATTTGCAGATGTCTGAAAATGGTGTCGTCTACTTTCCGAAAGGTCATCAAGAACGAGCTGTCTATAGTGCGCGGGGTGCGATAGAGGTCGATGGGGTTCTGTATCCCAAATCAGAGCTGCTGATTTTGGCTCCTGGTAGAGAGGTCCAAATAGTGGCTCCGGACGGCGCTCGAGTGTTGGTGTTCGGTGGGGAACCCCTTGATGGGCCGAGGCACTTTTGGTGGAACTTTGTGTCATCGAGTAAGGTCCGAATTGAGCAAGCAAAAATCGACTGGGTGGATGGTCGTTTTGCTCAAGTGCCCGGAGAAGACGAGTTTATTCCGTTGCCAGAAAATAGCTGACTTCTTAGCCAATGAGCGAGTGCTTGCTATGGGATGTCCGGGATATATTCGTTCTTGATAATGGGCATTAATTCAAAGTGAATGGGCTGATCAAGGCGCTTTTTGATCTCGTGCATGTACAACCCAAGCCTGAGTGTGAGTGTTGTCCTCGATGCCTGCTGACAGAGTTTTGAGTTTGAGCCGTCAAATCGAATGGGGAGTGAGTCGCACCCAGATGCTTTCACGAGTCGGCCGACTAATGGTTTCCACGGATCATCTTCCACTGGCGCGCCCCGCTTTTGGGACCAAGAAACGCCACTCGCAGGAAACGGAGCAACGACACCCCCATATTGGAGTGTCTGAATGGACTGCCGTCGTGTTTCGACGTTGAGTTTGGTCGCCTGTCTTCCTGGTTGAAATTCAATGGGAAGGATATTCGGATTGAGCGAGGGCTCTTGTTGTAAAACACCGTTGGCAATGACCCGAAAGTCAGGATCAAGTCGTGAAACCATCCAAGCGAGATTTGCACCATCTGTTACGCTGAACGGATGGTTGGCGATTAATAAGAGACCGTGGCTTTTTCGTCGGTCGGGGATTTTGATGTGCTCTGTTGCGGGTCCCCGACATCCCAAATGATCCATCGCCACATCCCAGACATCGGGGGTTTGAAATATTGTGGATGCTGATTGAAACGCACGATAGCGGCGCATTAGACGGTCACGACCTGTCAAGGCTTCCATTGTTTTGATCACTAGCCGTTGCGGGATGGGCATCCAATCTTCGGCTTAAGAAATAGTTTGCGGTTTCAAAGTCAGCTTATCAAACGTCAAGACACTGCAATAAAACCCCCATAGACTAGTGGAATCAGGTAGGAGGGAAGCATGAGGCATTTAACAGACACGCATGCACACACAGTCGCAAGTACGCATGCATATTCCACGGTCGAAGAATATTTCCGAGCAGCTGCAGACAAAGGCCTTCAGTTGTTCAGTATCACTGATCATGGTCCAGAGATGCCCGATTCGCCTCATCCGTGGCATTTTGGAAACATGCGCGTTTTGCCACGTATTCGATACGGGGTCGCGATGCTCAGGGGAATTGAAGCGAATATTCTTCCAGCGGAGATTCAATCTCTTGATGTTAACGAAACCCTAATGAGTTTTATGGACTTTGGGATTGCGAGTTTCCATGAACCTGTGTTCCCACCATCAGACCAAAAAGCACACACTCGAGCGATGATCGCTGCCATGGAAACAGGTCTTGTCCAGATTCTTGGACATCCTGGCAATCCTAATTATCCGATCAACATCAACGAGGTTGTTCGCGCAGCACGTGATAACAATGTGTTGATTGAAATTAATAATTCCTCATTCGTGAGTTCGCGCCTCGGGAGTGAGCCCTACTGCATCGAGATTCTAGAAACCGTTCAGACTTTAGATTGGAAGGTGGCTCTGTCGAGTGATTCGCATGTGCATTACACCGTGGGCGATGTCGATATTGCGCTTGAGAAGATTGATCGACTTGGTTTTCCAGAGGATAAGATCGTGACATTAAATGCACGACGACTTCTCGAATTTCTGGGCGAGCATGGGAAGCCTGTTGCTCAAGATCTGTCAGACTGGTTAGACGAACTTGATGCACCTGAAATCATCGAGCTTTAGCTTTTCTAGCACCTGACTGATTTGGATACTTTGAGTTATCACGAGCGAGGCGTATCCTCGCGCTTTGCTCGTTGGATACCTCTTTATGGAGCTCGCTGGTCTCGAAGTCTTTATTCTAATTTTTGTCGCACTACTCGCTGGGGCGATTAACACGGTCGCCGGTGGTGGTTCAAATCTCGTACTTCCAACCTTGATGATTTTGGGTATGCCGCCTGAGGTAGCTAATGCGACAAACCGAGTCGGGATTTTTGCTGAATCTGTTGTCGCGATTTCTGAGTTCAAGCGGCACAAAAAATTAGAGACCTTCGATCTCAAAGCGATACTCATGCCGATGGCAATTGGTGGGCTGTTCGGTTCCTTATCAGCAGCGTTTGCCCCGCCTGATATTTTGAAGCCTCTACTGATTGGGACGATGATCTGCATGTCTCTATTGATTTTATTGAAACCAGCAGTCGTTGCTCCGCCGAGTGGAACAGAAGTGCGTCGAGTGAGTGAGACACCAGCTGCTTGGATTGGTTTATTGGCAGCCGGTTTTTATGGCGGGTTCGTGCAGGCGGGTGTCGGGTTCCTGCTTTTGGCATCGATCGCAGGAACTCTGCGCTATGACATCGTACGAGCGAACGCGATCAAATTGGTATGTACATTTGTATTTACGTTTGTCTCGCTCGCGATATTTATTTGGCAGGACCAGGTTGCTTGGTTTGAAGGGCTTATTCTATCGATTGGCTACGTCGCTGGGGCCTATTTCGGCGTCAAGCTGGCGGTGTACACTGACCCTAAAGTGCTTCGGTGGTTCTTATTTGTGGCTACTTTGCTTGCGGGCGGAGCAGCCATATTTTCGTAAGCTAGTCGGGCAGCGACGCTGTTTGTTGGGTTTTAGCCGAGAACCAGCCAGATGACGACAGCAACGATCACTGCACCAACAACATACTTAACCGTTGACCCTTCTGTTTCGTCTGAGTCAGTCGCTGATGATGCGGCTGGCGCTGTTGGTTGAGGCTGACTGACAGGGGCCTTTTCAGCAGTAGGAGCTTGAGGTGCTTCTGGAGCAGCCTTAGCACTTGGTGCCGCGCCCTCAACACAATTAATACAACGGCGACCCTGGGCCTTTTGTTCACCCGAAACCGTGTAGGCGGTTGTTTTATCGATTTCTACGCCGCAAACAGAACATGTACGCACAAGCAATTTCCTTTTGAAAGTATCAATTAATTGTATCGTAAGAGATTATTTGGCTCGATTTCAACGGTTTGGCAAATATCGGTAAGGTTTTTGCCGTTTTCTTGATCT